>NZ_JBHZOP010000078.1:0-35552 GCF_042787595.1 Stenotrophomonas sp. YIM B13575
GCGCTGGAACAGGCCCTTCGCTGCGGGCACGGAGCCCTTTCCTGCGGAAAGGGCTCCGACCCCGATCAGGTATTGCCTGGGTCAGTTGTCCAGACGGGCCGCGGCGGCAGCGATCTCGGCCGGGGTGTCCGGCGCTTCGCCCTTGGCCACCAGCGTGGTCAGGGCCAGGTCGCCGGTCACGTTCAGCGCGGTGCGGCACATGTCCAGGAAGTGGTTCACGCCCAGGATCAGGCCGATGCCCAGCGGATTGACGCCGACCATCGCACAGATCATCGCCACCACCGGCAGCGAGCCGGACGGCACACCGGCCGTACCGATACCACCAAGGATGCAGACCGCCATCACCATGATCTGCTGGCCGATGCTCAGGTCGACACCGAAGAACTGGGCCAGGAAGATCACCGTCACGCCCTCGAACAGTGCGGTGCCGTTCTGGTTGGCGGTGGCACCCACGGTCAGCACGAAGCGCGACACGCGCTGCGGCAGGCCCATCTGGTCGGCCACGCGCAGCGCGGTCGGCAGGGTTGCGTTGCTGGAGGCGGTGGAGAAGGCCATCACCGTGGCCTCCTGGGTCTGCCGGAAGAACGCCAGCGGCGAACGCCCCGACAGCCATACCGCGGTGCCGTAGGTCACCACCATGTGCAGGCCCAGTGCCAGCACCACCACGCCCACGTAGGCACCCAGGCGGATGATCAGGTCGAAGCCGAACAGCGCGGCCAGGTTGAACATGAAGCAGGCCACGGCATACGGCGCCAGGCGGATGACCAGGTTGATCAGGGTCATCGAGATCTCGAACACGCCTTCGATGGCGCGACGCAGCGGGGCCACCTTGGCCTCATCGGTCAGCACCATGCCGATACCGAACATCAGCGCGAAGAACATCAGCGACAGGATCGCGCCATTGTCCGAAGCGGCCTGCAGCACGTTGCTCGGCACGATCGACAGCAGCATGTCCATGCCCTTCGGCGTGCCATGGATGCCAGCCACGATTTCCTTGCTGCGCTCGGCGTTCTCCGACAGCATCAGCGCGGCCACCTGCGGGTCGACGCCGGCACCGGGCTTGAGCAGATTGACCAGCACCAGGCCGATACCCACCGCGATGCCGGACAGCAGCACGGTGTAGGCCAACGTCTTCCAGCCGATGCGGCCGAGGGCGCGGATGTCGCCCATCTCCGACACGCCCATGATCAGCGCCGAGAAGATCAGCGGCACGATCAGCATGAAGATCAGGTTGAGGAACAGGCCCGAAGCCGGGGTGGTGACATAGTCCATTACCCACTTGGCACCGGTCTGCAGGCCTTCGACGCTGCCGCCCAGGGCATGCACGATCAGTCCCAGGACCAGGCCGATCGCAAAGCCGATGCCCATCTTCCAATGCAGGGGCAACTTCTTCTTGTCGGCAGCAGCTGCTGTCATGCGCGGGATTCCTCGAAAAATGAATCTACTCTAACAAAGCGCGCAAGCCGCGCCGGTTCAGGGTTGCCGCGGCGGATACAGCGGCGGCAGCCCAGTGTCGACGGCGCCGCTGGCGGCCGACCAGTGCGGTCCGTCACGGAAGCTTTCGCGCAGGCGTGCCCGCAGCGCGCTGACCTCCCCCACCCCGCCCCAGCGCGCCTGCTGCAACGCCTGCAGGGTCTGCCGCTGGGCCGGATCGGCCAGCCGCTCGATCACCTGTTCCAGACGCTCCACGCCCGCCATCGAACACAGCAGCGCCTCCACCTGGTCGAAGCCCTCGCCATCGATGGCGCGGCGCAGCTCGGCCACGCTGGCACGCGACGACGGCGCAGGTGCAATGGCCCCGGGGCGGGGAGCCGTACGGGCATGGCCGACTGCATGGCGCCCACGTCGCCATCCCCATGCCAGGGTCAACAGCCACAGCACGGCCAGAGCTGCCGCGGCGGCCATCCACGGCCACGGCCGGGTACCGGCTGCGGTCGGTGCAAGAGAGGACGCAACAGCGGGTGCGGCAGCTTCCGGCAGCGCGGCATCGGTATCGATGGGTTGCGCCACGGGCGCGCCGGCCCGGCCCGCCGCCACGGCCAGCTGCAGATCCGGCAGGCTGGCCTGCTGGGCACTGCCGCTGTCCACATTCCACCACGCCACGCGCGGCCCGGGCACACGCAGCGATCCCACCTGCCGCGGCACGATCGAATAGCGCCGGGTGATCTTCAGGCGTGGCGTGCTGCCGTTGAAGGTCTCCTCGTACTGGGCCGGTTCGGCGAACACCTGTGCGGCATCGCCGAGGTCGGGCACGGGCAGATCGGTGAACTGGGCCCGGGTGGCGCCGTTGGCGATTGCTTCAACCATCACGGTGGCCGCTTCGCCCGTGCGCGCAGTGCTGGGTGCGGTGGTGTAGCGCAGCTGCAGGCTGTGCAGTGGCAACCATGGCTGCACGGCCTGCGCCGGTTGCGCCTGCACCTGCAGCGTGCGTTCGGCACCGACGGCATTCATGCGGCCATCGCCACCGCTGCCGAAGAAGTCATCGAAGAAGCCCCCGGCACTGCGGCCGGCGAAGCGCGCGCCAGGCAGGCGCAACGCACCGCTGCGCTCGGGGATCAGCAGGAAGCGACGTTCGACTACGTTGTAGCGTCGGCCGTTGACCTGGCGCACGTCGCTGCGGTCCTCGCCCACCCGCTGCAGCGACGCGCCACTGGGGGTGTCGAGCACCAGTTCGCCCGACGCCAGCTGCGAGGCGAAGTACAGCCTGACCACCACGCCCACGCTCTGCTGCACGTAGGGCGTCGGGTCATCCACCTCGGTTTCGATGAAGGCGGTGGCATTGCTCTGCGGGGTGGCCACCACGGCATCACTGACCTGCAGCACCAAGGGCACCGTGCGTGCACTGCCGACCTGCAACGAAGGCACCTGCAGCGTACCGGTGCGGCGCGGCGTCAGCGCAACCGTATAGAGGTTGCGCTGCTGGACGCCGCCGTTGCTCCATTGCACCTGGCGATTGCTGCTCTGCGCACTGAGCACGAAATCGGCATTCAACGGAGCATAGTCCGGTGCACCTTCGTCGGTCTCGATGTGCAGGGTGACCGCGTCACCGGCGGCGATGCTCTCCTGTTCCAGCCAGGCGCGCGTCTGCGCCATGGCCACCATCGGCAGCCACAGCAGCAGCATCGCCAGCACAGGCAGAGGCCACCGGAATTGCCTGCTCGCCATGCCTGTCATCGCCCTTCCCTCTTTCTACGTTCGTTTTCCAACTGGAACTTGGCCCGCAGCAATGCCCCCGGATCATCCGGTACGCGCCGCATCCAGGCCTCCACGGCCTGCTGCTCCTCGCGCTGTTGCGGCGTGCCGCCATCACCGCGCACCGCCGTCTTGCCGGCGTCGCCAGCACGCGCCTGCTGCAGGGCCTGCTGCATGCGCTGACGCTGCTGGGCATCGGCCTGCGCCTGGGCCTGCGCGTCGGACGCCTGCGGCGGCGGCTGCTTCGCACCCTGCTGGCCGGAGCCTGCAGAGGTCGGGTTCTGCTGGCCTTGTTGGCCCTGCGGTTGCCGCTGGCCTTGTTGGCCTTGTTGCGGATTCTGCTGGCCCTGTTGCGGCTGATTCTGCTGGCCTTGTTGGCCTTGCTGGCCCGGTTGATTCTGCTGCTGGCCCTGCTGGCCCTGCTGGCCCTGCTGGCCTTGCTGGCCCGGTTGATTCTGCTGCTGGCCCGGCTGCGGCTTCTGCTGCCCCTTGCCCTGCCCCTGGTCATTGTTCGACGGCGGCTTGCGCTTGCGCGCAGCGTCGACCACGGCGCGGTTGGCGACGGCGTCGGCCATCTGCGGGTGGCGCGTCAGGGCCTTGTCGTAGGCGGCGATGGCGCCGTCGTAGTCACCCTGGCGGGCAAGCACGTTGCCGAGGTTGTACCAGCCGGCATCGCTGTCGATGCCTTCGAACTGCTTGCGGGCAGTAGCGAAATCACCTTGACGGTAGGCCTGCACGCCCGCGGCCAGGCGCGCGTGCTCACGCTGGTCGGCACGTTCCCACAACGTGCCCGCTGCCGCTGCAGGTGTCGGCGCGCGCGGCTGCGCCTGCAGCTGCCCGCTCAAGGGCAGAAGACCCACGGCCAGTACCGCCGCCAGTACCGCGCGACGACGGAATGCCAGCAGTGCCAGCAGCATCACCGGCGGCAACAACCAATAGCCTTCGTCCTGCCATTGCCGGGCCTGCCCCGGCCGCTGCAATGCGCCGCCATCGCTGGCATCCAGCACATCCAATGCCTGCAGATCGCGATCATCGCTGGCGATGCGCTGGTAACGCCCGCCGCCTGCGGTGGCGACGGCACGCAGGCTGGTTTCATCCAGCGCGGCCTGTGCGATCTGGCCTTGACCATCGCGGTAGGCGGCGCCGGACGGCGTGCCCAGGCCCAGCACCGACACCTGCAGGCCGAGACCACGCGCCTGCGTTGCCGCAAGCACCGCTTCGCTGTCGGCCTGGTCGCTGACCAGGAGAATCTGGCCGCGCAGGGCACCGGTCTGGCGCAGCAACCGCACCGCCCAGTCGATGCCACGGTCGGCGCGCTGGCCATCACGCGGCATCACCTCCGGCGCCAGCGCGTCCAGGTACAGCGCCACGTTGGCCGCGTCGTCGGTCAACGGCGCCACGGTATAGGCGTCTTCGGCATAGACCACCAGGCCTAGCTGCCCGCCTTGACGGGCGCGCAGCAACGCACCGATCTTCGCCCGCGCCTGCAGCAGGCGCGAGGGAGGAAGGTCGGTCGCGGTGATGCGGCTGGAGAGATCCAGCACCACCACCAGCGGCGCGCTGGCCTGATAGACCGGCTGCGCCTGCTGCCGCCAGCTGGGTCCAGCCATCGCCAGTGCAGCCAGGGTCCAGCCCAGCAGCAACGCCCAGGGCAGGCGCGCGCGTCGCTTTCCCTCGCCAGCCAGCAAATGCGACAACAGATGGGCATCGACCGCCTGCCGCCAGGCATCGCTGCGCCGTTGCCGGTACACGGCCACCGCCACGATCAGCGGCAGTGCCGCCAGCATCCACAACCAGTCCGGACGCAGGAAATGCAGCGCGCTCCAATCGAACGCGCTCCAGTCGGGCATTTTCAGCAAGGTGGCGCTCATCGGCGACGCTCCGGCCATACCCACGCCAACGCGCCAAGCAGCAACGCGACAGCCAACGGCCACGCATAGCGCTCGTTGCGCGGACGCAGTGTCGGCCCCTTCGCGGCAATCGGCTCCAGCCTGTCCAGTTCGGCATAGATGCCGGCCAGCTGGTCGGTGTCACGCGCACGGAAGAAGCGACCACCGGTCATCTCGGCGATCCTGCGCAGCGTTGCCTCGTCCACCGGGTCGCGGTCGGCGGCCACGGGAATGCCGAAGAACCGCGCACTACCGTCGCTGCCAAAGGCCACGGTGTGCACGCGCACGCCTTCGGCACGTGCCAGCTCGGCCGCGCGCAGGGGTTCCAGCACACCGGCGTTGCTGACGCCGTCGGTCAGCAGGATCAGTACACGCTGCCCTTCGGGCTGACTGCGCAGGCGTTTGACCGCCAGCGCGATGGCATCACCAATGGCCGTCTCGCGCCCGGCCAGGCCGACCACGCTGTCGCGCAGTTGATCGCGCACGCTGGATAGATCCGCGGTCAACGGCGTGAGTGTGTAGGCACGATCGCCGAACACCAGCAGGCCGACGCGATCGCCGGCACGACGATCGAGGAAATCAGCCAGCACCGCCTTGGCAGCCGTCAGACGCTCGACCGGCTGTGCGCCAAGCACCATGTCCGGCTCGCTCATGCTGCCGGACACGTCCATCGCCAGCATCATCTGCCGGCCTTCCTGTGGCGGGGTGATCGCCTCACCCAGTTGCTGCGGGCGCGCCATCGCCACGCACAGCGCCAGCCAGCCCAACCACAGCAAGCCGCTGCGCAACCAGGAAACCCCGACGCGGCCGCCGCCCGCCAGTGCTTCCAGTTCGGCAGCGGCGTAAGGCACGCGCAGCGCAGCGCCAGGATCGGCACGCCGTTTCCACGCGTACATCAGGATCGGCAACGGCAGTGCCAGCAGCGCCAGCGGCCACGCCAGCTGCAGATCCGGCCAGGGCCAGTAAGCTGCCAGCGCGCTCATCGACGGCGCTCCTGCAGCAACGCCAGGTAGCGCGCCCGCGCCCACGCGCGCACATCGGCCACGGCGGCGGCATCCACATGGGGACGATAGGCCCCCTCGGCCAGCAGGTTGCGCTGCGCAGCCGGAAGGGTGTCCCTGGGATCGACATACTGCCACCACGCGACATCGCGCAGCGCTTCGCTGCCGGGGCGTGCCTGACGCGCCGCACGCCGCAGCAGGCTGGCGATGGCGGCCAGTTCCGACGGTTCGCCGGTCACAGCAGCGATCTCCTGATCGAACAGACGCAGCCACTGTTGCCGGCGGCGACGGCGACGCCAGGCCACCGCAGCAACGATCGCCAGCAGCAGCAGGATCAGGGCGATCAGCATCAGCCAACCGGGAGCCGGCGGCCACCACGAGGGCGAAGCCGGCAACTGCACATCACGCAGTGGCAGGGAGGCACTCATGCCGGCACCTCCGTCGCTGCCGGTGCCAGCCAGGCATCGCTGGCCGCATCGGTGGAAAGCACCTGCACATCGACGCGACGCGCGGCGAGCTGGCTGCGCAGCTGCTGCAGGGGTTCGACGAAATGCGCTTGCCAGTGCGCCTGTACATCGCTGCGGCGCAGGTCCAGGCCGATGCGCTGCTGTGCGGCGAGAAACTGCAAGGGGGCCGCAGGCGGCTGCAGCTCGAGCGGATCGACCAGCAGCAGCAGACTCAGGTCATGATGCTGGGCCAATGCGCTCCAGCGCGCCGGCGGAATGCGGATCGCCTGCAGCGGATCGGCCAGCACCAGCATCCGCGCGCCGGGGCGCAGCACCCGCCCAGCATGGTCCAGCGCGCGCTCCAGGCCGAGGTCATCGGCCGGTGGCTGCGAGTACCAGCGCGTGAGTGCATCAAGTACACGCAGTACCCCACGGGCACCGCCGGCCGGTGCGATCGGCGCCTCACGATCACTGCCGCGCAATGCACCGATGCGGTCGCCGCGACGCTGCGCAGACCATGCCGCGACGGCGCCGGCACGCGCCGCCTGCACCGACTTGAAGCGAACGCGGGTGCCGAAATACAGCGCAGGCGACGTATCGGCAACGATCAGGGTGACCCGCTCGCGTTCTGCCTGGAACAGTTTGGTGTGCGTGCGACCGGTGCGCGCGGTGACGCGCCAGTCGATGTGGCGCGCGTCGTCGCCCGCCACGTACTCACGTGATTCGGCATATTCCATGCCTCGTCCGCGCAGCGGCGACGGCGCCTGGCCTGCGCTGCCCGCGCGCCCTCGACGAGGCGGCGGCGGGCGCTGCGCCAGGCGGCGCAATGCCACCAGCTCGGCCAGCTGCGGGCGCAGACCATCGCCATCACTGGTGCTCGGAGCAGGTCCGTTGGGCGTGCCGGTCATGCGCGCACTCAGGGTGCCGGTACCCGGGCCAGCAGTTCCTGTACCAGGCGTTCGCCATCCCAGCCTTCGGCGATGGCTTCATAGCTGGGCAGGACCCGGTGGCGCAGCACATCGGCCGCCACGGCGCGCACGTCGTCAGGGGTGACGAAATCACGCCCTGCCAACCACGCCCGCGCCCGCGCGCACCGCTCCAGTGCGATGGAGCCACGGGGGCTGGCGCCCCACGCGATGCGGCGCCCCAGCGAGGCGTCGTAGCGCGAAGGGTCGCGCGAGGCCAGCACCAGTTCGATCAGGTAGCGCTCCAGCGCGGGGGCCATGTGCAGTTCCAGCACCTCGCGGCGCGCATCGAAGACATCCTGCATCGGCAATTTTTCCGGCGCCGCTGCGGCCTCGCCAAGCGCACCCCGGGCACGCTCGCGGGCCAGCCGCAGGATCTCCGACTCGGCCGCCTGGTCCGGATAACCGATGCGTACGTGCATCAGGAAACGATCCAGCTGCGCTTCCGGCAGCGGGAAGGTGCCTTCCTGCTCGATCGGGTTCTGCGTGGCCATCACCAGGAACAACGAGGGCAGCGCGTAGGTGTGGCGGCCGACGGTCACCTGGCGTTCGCCCATCGCTTCCAGCAGCGCGGACTGCACTTTGGCGGGCGCGCGGTTGATTTCGTCGGCCAGCAGGATCGGGTGGAAGATCGGCCCCGGCACGAACTCGAAACGCCCTTCCTGCGGGCGCCAGATCTCGGTACCGGTCAGGTCGGAAGGCAACAGATCCGGGGTGAACTGCACCCGCGCGAAGTCTGCTTCCAACCGTGCCGCCAAGGCCCGGATGGCCGTGGTCTTGGCCAGGCCCGGAGCGCCTTCCACCAGCAGGTGGCCATCGGCCAGCAAGGCGATCAGCAGGCGTTCGACCAACGCCGCCTGACCGACGATCTCGGCTGACAGTGCATCGCGCAGGTCACTGAAGGCCGCATGCAGGCGCGAGGTGATGGGGGCAGGCGGCGGAGAAACGGATTCGGGCATCGGCGGAGGCAGGTTCATGGGGGCCTTTGACCGGCGCAGGATGGCTCGGGTTCCCCACATCATCGCAGGCCGTCCGGCTGCTGGCATCAAGAACGGCTGAACAGCCTCCACGCATGGCGTGGATCTACTCGCCCATCCACGCATGGCGTGGATCTACTTGAGGACGTGGCGTGGATCCATTGCGCCCATCCACGCATGGCGTGGATCTACCTGGGCAAACGACGCGGGGCCGCACATGGCGGCCCCGGTCGGATGCAGCAGGTGAAACGCCTCAGTTCTGGCGGGCCACGCGCAGGACCTTCGGGGTCACGAACACCAGCAGTTCGGCCTTGTCCTTGTTGCGGCCACGCTTCTTGAACAGGTTGCCGAGGAACGGCACATCGCCCAGGAACGGCACCTTGCTGACACTGTTGCGGTCGGTGAACTCGTAGACGCCACCGATCACCACGGTCTGGCCATCTTCCACCAGCACGGCGGTATTGACCTCGCGGCGGTTGATGGACGGCACCGTGCCGTAGCCCTGCAGCTGGATCAGCTGGTCGACCTCATCCTTCTTCACCGCCATGTTGAGGAACACGCGGTTGTCGTTGGTGATGGTCGGGGTGACCTTCAGTTCCAGAACCACTTCCTTGAACTGGACGTTCGGGGTGGCCACGCCACCGGCGCCGCCGCCACTGATGGTGACATAGCCGATTTCCTTGCCCTGCTTGATCAGCGCCTCGCGCTGATTGGTGGTCACCACCCGCGGATTGGAAATCACTTCACCACGCGATTCTTCCTGCATGGCGGACAATTCCACGTCAAGCAGATAGCCGGCATTGAGGATCGACAGCGCCAGCGAACCTGGATTACTGGCCGTTGCCACCGGCAGGTTCCAGTTCAGGCCGCGGGTGATGGCCGAACCGACCGAAACCGGCGGCGGACCCACGCGGCCACCGGCGATCCAGTCGCGCTCGGCCTTCGCGTTCGCGCTGGTTGCGTCCACCTGCGACTGGCGGGTCTTGGCGTTGGCATCGAGGTCACCGCTGAAGTACACGTTGTCACGGCTGCCGCTGATACCAAACTTGGCGCCCAGCTCGCGAGCGAACGTGTCGGTGGCGATGACGATGCGCGCTTCGATCAGTACCTGGTCGACCGGGCGGTCGATGACACTGATCAACTCGCGCATGCGCGCGATCTTCTTCGGAATGTCGCTGATCATCAGTGTGTTGGTGCGCTCGTCGGCGACGATGCGGCCGCGGCCCGACAGGAAGCCACTTTCTTCCTGCGAACTGCCGCCACCACCACCACCGCCGCCACCACCGCCACCACCACCGATGCCCTTGGCCTCGGTCAGCGCTTTGAAAATCTGCGTGGCGCTGTGATAGTTGATCTGGACGTAGTCGGTCACCAGGTCTTCGCGGTTCTCGATGGCGATGCGCGCGTCTTCCTTCTCCTGCTCGAACTTGGCCAGCTCGGACTGCGGCGCAACCCACACCACGCTGCCGTCACGACGCTTGTCCAGGCCCTTGGCACGCAGCACGATATCCAGCGCCTGGTCCCACGGCACGTTGACCAGGCGCAGGGTCACATTGCCCTGCACCGAGTCGGAGGCCACCACGTTCAGATTCGACTCTTCAGCGATCAACTGCAGCACGGTGCGCACGGGCACGTCCTGGAAGTTGAAAGTCACCGGCTTGCCGGCGAAGCCGCGCTGCGGGACCCCCTTGGCGGCCTGGGTCACGCTGCCGGCAGTGACTGCGCCAACGGCGGCCTGCGCCTGCCGCGGGCTGATCTCAACCACGTACTCGTTGCCGGTCTGGTAGGCCAGCGACTCGACCGGACCGCCCGTGCTCAGCACCAGCTGGGTGCCGGCGCCGGACGGCTTGGCGTCGATGCGCTGCACCGGGGTGGCGAAGTCGGTGACGTTCATCGGCTTCTGCAGGTTGGCCGGCAGGCGCGCGTTGCCGACGTCGACCACCACGCTGTTGCCCTGGCTGCGCAGGTCGGGCATGGCGCCCTGGCCGTCGAACTGCAGGATCAGGCGGCCCGCGCCGTCATCGCCACGCTTGAAATCGATGCGTGCGACCGACAGACCTGCCGGTGCAGCGGCCGGCGTGGCCGCCAGCGCCGTGCCGGTCGGCTTTTCCGACGGTGCGGCGGCCAGCGCCGGAGCGCAGGCCAGCATCAACGCGACTCCCAGCGCGCTGATGCGGTTCAAGGTAGTGCGCCGGATGGGACGCAGCCCCTTGGCTTGGTGAAAGGTCATCGTGCTATCCCCAGTAAACGATCATTGATCTTCCAGCGCGAGCGTTGCTGGACGTTCCAGCCAGCCACCCGCGCCATCCGGCACCAGTTCGATCAGCTCCACGCGGTCTTCGAAGACCGCGGTGACCCGCCCGTCGCTCTGCCCCAGGTAACCGCCGGGACGCACCCGATAGGTCACCTTGTCCGGCCCCATCACCAGCGCCACGGTGCCGGCGCCTGTTCCGATGGTGCCGACCATGTCCAGCGCGTCCAGCGGGAAGCCTTCCATCGGCTCCTTGCGCCGGTTCGGGTCTGGCCGCAGCCCCCCGTTCCCCTGCTGCGGATTGGTCCAGGCATCGGTGAACGGATCGCGCATGCCCTGCGCGGAATACTCGAAGGTCTCGAACTGCTGCATCACCGGCAGCGGCTCCAGCGGCTGCGCCGGTCGCGCACGCTCGCTTTCGACCCACTTTTCCAGGTTGGGTGCATCACCCGGCGTGCTGGTCACGCCGCGGCCACAGGCGGCCAGCAGCAGCACCGTCAACGCCATGCCACCACGTGCAATGAAGGAACGGATCACTTCTTCGCCTCCTTGCCCGCTTCAGCCTTCTGCTGTTCCTCGACCTCGGCCTCATCCAGGTAGCGGTAGGTCTTGACCGTACCGGACAGTTCCAAAGCACCGGCCCGGATGTTGCCGCCGGTCTTGTCCTTGGGCTTGAGGTTGATGTCGTGCATGGTCAGGATCACCACCCGCGGCAACGAGGCCACGCCGCTGACGAAGGCACCGAACTGGTGGTAACTACCCACCATCCGCAGCTTGATCGGCTTCTCGGCGTAGAACTCCTTAATCTGCTCCTGCTCAGGCTCGAACAGCTCGTTGGCCAGGCCGCTGGACAGCGCGGTCTGCGAGATGTCGATGATCAGGTCCGGCATCTCGGTCTTGCTGGGCAGCTGCCGCAGCATCTGCTGCAGGACCTGCTCCATCTGTGCCAGCTGCTGCTTCAACGGTTCCAGGTTGACTGCGCGTTCCTGTTCCTTGGTGAACTCGGCACGCAGCTCGGTTTCCCGCGATTCCAGTCCAGCCAGTTCTTCGCGCTTGCCGCTGATCAGCAGCATCCACAGCACGAACATGATCACCAGGGCGATCAGCGAGCAGAACACGATCTTCGCGTTCCTCGGCCAGTTGCCGATGTCGTTGAAATCGAGGTTCTTGATGTCGACTTTCTTGCTCATGCGCGATCCCCCTGCAGCGGGGCGTGGAAGGCCTGCGGTGGCTGCGCCAGGCGGCTGCCCTCAGGCTTGGTGGCCGGTGCGGCCGGTGCAGGCTTGGCGGGCGCAGGCGTTGCCGCCGGTGCCGGGGCCTGTGCCGGAGCCATTGCAGGCGTGGCCGCCGGTGCCGTAGCCGTCCCCGGCTGTGGTGCGGCAGCGGCAGGCGCCGCGGCGTCGGGCCCGGCACTGAGCGGTGCGACCGTCGGTGCCGCTGGTGCGGTGCTGGCCACGCTGCCATCAGGGTTCAGGCCCGGCGTGGTCGCCGCTTCCTCGCTCTGCGCGGGCAGCTTGACCTTGACCTTGAACACGTACGGCAATGCCTTGATGTCGGCTACCGGACCGGTCGCGCGCCCGTCCTTGTCCTTGTCCGGCTCACGCGCCTCGATGATCGCCAGCTCCGGATTGGTCATCCAGCCGGAGACTTCGAGGTTGCGCATGTAGGCCGAGACCCGGGCGTTGGACTGGGTGCGGCCCTCCAGGGTCAGCACGTCGCCTTCCTGCTGCAGGGCGGTCAGCACCACGCCATCGGGAATGGTGCGGACCAGCGCATCGAACAGGTGGACCATCTGCGAGCGCTTCGCCTGCAGCTGCTCGATCACCGCCTTGCGGGCCAGCAATCGGTTCTTCTGCTCATCGAGGCGATCGATTTCCTTGTTCTGCTCCTTGACCTTGTCGATCTCGGTCTGCAGGTAAGCGTTGCGATCGTTCTGCCCGCTGACCTGCATGTCGTAGTAGAACCAGATCAACAGCGACAGCAGCAGGCCACCCAGCGCGGCCATGCCCAGCATGACGCCGAACTCGCGCTGGCGTTGCTTGCGCCGTTCGGCGCGCCAGGGCAATAGATTGATGCGTGCCATCAGTCAAAGCTCCTCAGCGCCAGACCGGTCGCGATCATCAGCGCGGGGGCGTCCTGGGCCAGCGCGTGCGCCTGCACCTTCGGCCCCAGGGTCATCTGTGCCAGCGGGTTGGCGACCACGGTCGGCACGCCCAGCTGTTCCTCGACCATCTCCGGCAGGCCTGCAAGGGCGGCACAGCCGCCAGCCAGCACGATGTGATCGACCCGGTTGAATTCGCTGCCGGCGTAGAAGAACTGCAGCAGACGGCTGATCTGCTGCACCGTGGCTTCCTTGAACGGCTCCAGCACTTCCATCTCGTAGCTTTCCGGCAGCCCGCCCTGGCGCTTGGCCAGACCGGCTTCCTCGTAGCTCAGGCCATAGCGGCGCATGATCTCGTCGGTCAGCTGCTTGCCACCGAACACCTGTTCGCGGCTGTACAGGCTGCGGCCACCACGCAGTACGTTGAGGGTGGTCATGGTGGCGCCGATATCGACCAGCGCAACCACGCCCTCGGCCGAAACCGGCAGCTCGCTGGCCACCAGGGCGAAGGCGTTCTCGACCGCGAAGGCCTCCACGTCCATCACCTTGGCCTGCAGGCCACCCAGTTCCAGTGCGGACTGGCGCAGTTCCACATTTTCCGAACGCGAGGCAGCCAGCAGCACCTGGACCATTTCCGGGTTGTTCGGGATCGCCCCGATCACCTCGAAGTCCAGGTTCACTTCCTCGATCGGATACGGAATGTAGTTGACCGCTTCCAGCTCGATCTGGGCTTCCATGTCGTTCTCGTCCAGGTCGGCCGGCATCGGGATCACCTTGGTGATCACCGCCGAACCGGCCACGGCCGCAGCGGCCAGCTTGGCCTTGCTGCCGGAACGGTTCATCGCCCGGCGGATGGCCTCTCCCACGGCCTCCACTTCGACGATGTTCTTCTCCACCACCGCGTTCGGCGGCAGCGGTTCCACGGCATAATGTTCCACACGGAAACGATTGCCGCTACGGGAAAGCTGCAACAGCTTTACCGCAGTCGAACTGATGTCGACGCCAATGAGTGGCGACTGACTTTTTGGGATGAGCCCCACGGTTTCTCCCCTGCCGACGGGCACTTGGACGCAAGAGCTGCGTCCGCGCATTAATAACGTATTCTTAGCAAATGGCAACCGCCCTGCTGTGACATCCCTCACAGGATGAACACGCAGCCCCTGGCGTCCCCTTGCACTCCCCAGTGCCGGCCCCAGCCGCCACCTTGCGTAATCTATACTCTGCGACCACGAAATTCGCAATCGGAATCTGACACCGATGACCCGTCTCCGCCGCTGGCTGCGCTGGATCTTTCTTGTTGTCCTGGTCCTGGCGCTGGTCGGAGCGGCCGCCGTTGGCGGCCTGTACTACGCCGTTTCTTCCAAGCTTCCCGACGTGCAGACCCTGCGCGACGTGGAAATGCAGGAGCCGATGTACGTCTACGCTGCCGATGGCAAGCTGATGGCGGTGTTCGGTGAGACCCGGCGTACCCCCATCACCATGAAGGACGTACCGGAGAAGCTGAAGCAGGCGTTCCTGGCGACCGAGGATGCCCGCTTCTACGAGCACGGCGGCGTGGACTACAAGGGCATCGGTCGCGCGGTGTGGCTGCTGGCCACCACCAACGACAAGCGCGTGCCCGGTGGCTCCACCATCACCCAGCAGGTGGCCCGCCAGTTCTTCCTCAGCTCCGAGTACAGCTATACCCGCAAGCTGGCCGAGATCCTGCTGGCGCGCAAGATCGAGTCCGAGCTGAGCAAGGACGAGATCTTCGAGCTGTACCTGAACAAGAGTTTCTTCGGCAACCGCGCCTACGGCGTGGCCGCTGCTGCCGAGTTCTACTACGGCAAGAAGCTGGGCGAGCTGGACCTGGACGAGATGGCCTCGCTGGCCGGCATCCCCAAGTTCCCGTCCTCGGGCAACCCGATCTCCAACCCGGAGCGCGCCCGTCAGCGCCGTGACAACTATGTGCTGCAGCGCATGGCCGACCTGAAGTTCGTCAGCCAGGCCGAGGCCGACGCGGCCAAGGGCGTGCCGATGCACGCCACCGCGCACGAGCCGCCGGTGCAGGTCGATGCCCCGTACGTGGCCGAGCTGGTACGCCAGGAAATGATCGCCCGCTTCGGCGGCGACGTGGTCAACAAGGGTTACCACGTCACCACCACGATCGATTCGACCCTGCAGACCGCGGCCAACCTGTCGGTGCGCGACGGCCTGCTGCTGTACGACCATCGCCACGGCTGGCACGGCGTGGAGAAGCAGGTACAGCTGGGTGCCGGCGATGACGCCGCTGCACTGGCCGAGCACCTGCGCGGCATGTTCGGCCAGTCCGGCCTGCTGCCGGCGATCGTCGCCAGCACCGGCGCCGACGGCAGTGCCACCGTAGTGCTGGCCAACCGCAGCGAGATCGTGCTGCCGGCTGGTGCCGCCAAGTGGGCCAACAAGAGCCCGGCCAAGCTGGTACAGCGCGGCGACATCGTGCGCGTGCGCGCCGGTGCCAAGGAAGGCGAGTGGCTGCTCGACCAGCTGCCGCGCGGCCAGTCCGCGCTGGTCTCGCTGGACGCCCACAGCGGCGCACTGAAGGCCCTGGTCGGTGGCTTCAGCTTCTCCGGCAACAAGTTCAACCGTGCCACCCAGGCCCGTCGCCAGCCGGGTTCGAGCTTCAAGCCGTTCGTCTATGCGGCCGCCTTCGACAAGGGTTACAACCCGGCCTCGATCGTGCTCGACGCCCCGGTCGTGTTCCGCGACCGCCGCGGCAAGACCTGGGCGCCGCAGAACGACGGTGGTGGCTTCCGTGGCCCGATGCGCCTGCGTGAAGCGCTGGTGCAGTCGCGCAACCTGGTCTCGGTGCGCCTGCTTGATGGCATGGGCGTGGACTACGCGCGCAAGTACATCAGCCAGTTCGGCTTTGCCGAATCCGAGCTGCCGCCGAACCTGTCGATGTCGCTGGGTACCGCCTCGCTGACCCCGCTGTCGGTGGCCCGCGGCTATGCCGTGTTCGCCAACGGCGGCTCGCGCGTGGACACCTGGCTGATCGACCAGGTCAACGACCGCGATGGCAACCTGGTGTTCAAGGAAAACCCGGCGATGGCCTGCCGCGACTGCGCCGGCAGCAGCGACCAGCCGGTGAACCAGGTGGTGGACGGCTTCAACTTCGGCGCCCCGGCCCCCAAGGTCGACGCCACCGCCGCCGCCAAGGCGGAAGCCAAGACCGAAACGCCGGCCGCACCGGCCAATCCGGATGCGCGTACCGCACCGCGTGCGATCGACGCCCGCACCGCGTACCAGCTGGTGTCGATGATGCGCGACGTGGTCCAGCGCGGTACCGGCGCGCAGGCCAAGGTGCTCGGCCGCGAGGACGTGGGCGGCAAGACCGGCTCCACCAACGACCACCGTGACGCCTGGTTCTCCGGCTTCGGCGGCCCGTACGTGACCACCGTGTGGGTGGGCCGCGACGACTTCCGTTCGCTGGGCTACCGCGAATACGGTGGCAAGGCCGCCCTGCCGATCTGGATCGACTACATGCGCACCGCGCTGAAGGACACCCCGATCGCGCAGAACGAACCGCCGAGCGGCATGGTCCAGGCCACCCTCAACGGTGCGGTGGAGTGGGTGAAGGTGGAAGACATGGACCGCCTGACCGACTACGACCTCAACCTGCAGAGCACCCCGCAGGCCGACGCGGCCGCGTTCGATATCTTCTGAGGCCAGGCTTGGTAGGTGCCAACCGGTGGTTGGCACTGCCCTTTGTGGAGCCGAGCCCATGCTCGGCTCCGGGGGCCCGCGGTAGAGCAGCCGAGCATAGGCTCGGCTCTACAGCATCAACGGCACCCTCTTGCTCGGGTAAACGCCAACCCTCGTTGGCACCTCCGTGAAATACCCACGCAGATGTCACATGCCTGCGCTAGTCTGTAGCCAGGTCGCAACAGGGAGTCATCGCATGCACCGCGCTCACCAGCATGCTGCCAGCCAGACCCGCGAACGGCGTCATCGCCTCGCCCACGAAGCCGCCCGGCTGATGGCCGAAGGCGGAATCCGCGACTTCCACCAGGCCAAGCTCAAGGCTGCCAGCCGTCTTGGCATCCACGACGATGCCTCGCTGCCCCGCAACGTCGAGATCGAACAGGCGCTGCGCGAATACCAGCGGCTGTTCGCCGGCCCACAACACGGCAACGAACTGCAGCGGCGGCGCGAGTCCGCGTTGCGTGCGCTGGAGTTCCTGCACGGCTTCTCGCCGCGCCTGGCCGGGCCCGTGCTGGATGGCACTGCTGATGCCAACAGCCCCGTACAGCTGCACCTGCACAGTGACGACCCGGAGGCCGTGCATCGCTTCCTGGAGGAGCATCGCATTCCCGCCGAATCGCGTACGCGACGCCTGCGGCTGGACCGCGAGCGCAACCTGGACGTGCCGGTGTGGGTGTTCAGTGCCGAAGAACTGACCTTCGACCTCGCGGTGCTGCCCTATGACGCCCTGCGCCAGGCACCGCTGTCGCCGGTGGATGAAAAACCCATGCGCCGGGCGTCGGCCACGCAGCTGCGGCAGCTGCTGGCCGAGATGGAGATCACCGCCTACATCGGCGGGTGACCGGTGCAGAGCCGAGCCCATGCTCGGCTCAGCGCTGCCGCGATCTGCGCGGAGAGCAGCCGAGCACCGCTCGGCGCTATTGGAAGATCAGCTGTTCCTCGGACGGGGTGGCCAATCGCGCCAACCACGGCACTGCGGCACGATGCGGATACTCGGCCATCATGCGTGCGTGCATCTTCTGCAGGTCATGCAGGTTCCAGGCGTGCGAATACACATCCTGGAAATCATCCGCCCAACCACTGCGTACACGCATGCGTTCGCCATCAAGGTTCGGCACCAGGTACCACGGCACCTGCAGGATCTCGGCCAGGGCCTTGTTGCGTACGGCGCTCTCGCGCCCCGACCGCTGCAGCTGTTCGATGCGGAAACTCACCCGCCGGCAGGGAAAAGGCATGCACGCACCGGTCGCGTTGATGTAGTCGGCGATGTCGGCGTACATGTCCGCCTGCAGCTTCATCGCCACCGGGTCCTGCAGTGTCTGCCGCACCCGCAACGTGCGCTGGGTGCTGCCGCGGATCTCCGCGGCACTGTAGAAGGGATCACCCGGCGTCGTGCCGCCGTGGCGCACCAGCACGATGCGATGGATCGCCTCATCGGTCAGCACTTCCACCCGCACGGCCGCGGCCTGCGGGTGGATGCGCGGCTGCGGCACGTTCAGCACGCGCCAGAACCCCCACACCATCAGCCCCATGCAGATCATCAGCAGCAGACATGCCAGCGTCCACGTATCCATGTCGTGGGTGACGTAGCGGATGCGGGCGCGCCAGACGTAGTAGCGCCGGTAGGTCATGAAGCGGCTCATGAAGTTGTACATCGCAATTTCCTCTGCAATGGCCCCGGCGCGGCGGGGCTCGTTACGCGCACCACGCCGGGGCGTCATGGCTTACCAGCCGATGCCCACACCCACGCCCATGGTGCGTTCACCGCTGTTAGTGAACGCACCATTGAGGCTGAAGGTGGCTGAGCCCTTGTCGTTGAGTACGCGCTGGTAGCCCACCGCCATGGCCGACTCGCCCTCGGCGTAGCCCACGCCCGCGCCGAGGCGGTTGTAGGTGGCCAGGCCAGCGGTGTTCATGGCCATGGCCGTCTGCGCACTGCTCATCGCCGCCATGCGGTTGAAGCGCTTGTCCATCTTGTCCAGGCGACGCTCGAAGTTGCTGATGGCGCCATCGGTGTACTCATTGGCGCGGGCCAGCATCTTCTCCAGTTCAGCGGTATCGACCTGCGGCGCGGGCGACGGCGTGTCGTCCTGCTTCGACTTCGGCTGCGGCGTAGGCGACGTGCCCTCGCCTGCCGAGGCCACCTGCGGCGAATCACTGGCTTCCGGCGTCGGCGTGACCTGTTCGGTCGGCGCAGCGGAAGCGGTAGCCACCGCACGCGACTGCGGCTGGCCATCCACGC
Organism: Stenotrophomonas sp. YIM B13575; assembly: GCF_042787595.1. NCBI lineage: Bacteria > Pseudomonadati > Pseudomonadota > Gammaproteobacteria > Lysobacterales > Lysobacteraceae > Stenotrophomonas > Stenotrophomonas sp. YIM B13575. The sequence goes on from NZ_JBHZOP010000078.1 coordinate 18,788, forward strand.
GCTGCTCCAGACCATCCATGCGGCCATTGAGCTGCTGCTGCACGGCGTGCAGCTGGCCACCGTTGACCGCCTCGCGGCTGCCGGCGGCAATCAGGCCGTTGGCCACGTTGGAGATGACCATGCCGTTGGCGCCCGCCAGGGTGAGCTGGTGGGTGCCGTCGCTGCGCGTGGAAGGGGCTTCCTGGAAGACCGAGCGGAGCTGGGTTTCGACGCGGTCCATGCGGGAGCCGGTGGTGACTACGGCGGAGTCCAGCGTGGTGAGTGCGTCGTTGACGGTGCTCTGGTGCTGGCCCTGGACGGTGAAGCCGGGGGTGGTGACGTTGCCGTTGGCGTCGATGTTTCCGCCGAGTGTGAATAGGGCGCCGCGGAGCTGGCCGATGGTGGCTGCGTCATGCTGAGCGACCCCATGAGCGACATTGGTCAATCTACGCTTGAGCGAATCATTGCCAAAGGAAATCACTCCCCTTTCTGAAGCATATGAATAGGCGCCGAGAGCGACGGACTCCAAAGCATCCTCCGTGACGATTGCATAGCTTCCCAATGCAACTCCCCCGCTCTGGTCTACTCTCGCACCTGCGCCCAGCGCATATCCGTTTTCCGCGAAAGAACTGACATACGCGCCACGCCCCAGGGCAACAGAGTTCTTCCCTAGCGCGCTTGTATAGCTGCCAACTGCAGTCCCACCTTCAGAATCCATCGAAGCCTGAGCGCCATTACCGAGAGCAACACCGTAGATTCCCGCCTCAGCGCGCTCCCTATGCAGTTCCGATCCGACCGCTAGCATTTCTGTGCGCTCTTCCAAACTTACGACTCTGGAATTGGTTGCATACAACTGCCCCCCGTTCACAACATCCTTGCCCTCGGGCAACAGCCTCCCATCGGCTACACCTGTAAGGTTCGCGCCACCGAAGTCGATTACGCCACCAGCGCTGGCGGCAACGGCAACGGCAACGTCGGAGTTTGCTGCGTCGCGGAGTGCGTCGAGATCACTCCTGTTCCGCGCGATCTCCTGCTTCGCTCCGTACAGCTGACTACCCGTCACCGCATCACGGCTACCTGCGGCAATACGCCCATCGGCCAGATTCGACAGAACCATGCCTTGCGCGCCTGCCAGATTCAGCTGCCCAACTCCATCCGCCCGGATCGAGGGTGACTGCTGGAACGTCGCGCGCAACTGGCCTTCGATGCTCTCTACACGACTATCTGACCTGACCACTGCACCGTCGAGTGCAGCGAGGGCGTCTCCGACATTATTCTGCGTACTGCCCTGTACGCCATAGGTCGGGGAGATGAAAGATCCATTCCCATCCAGACCTGCGCCACCACCCAGCCCTGATACGGATTCGGCAAGCTGGCTGATGGTCACTGCATCGGAATCGCCGATGCCTCTACCGACGTTAACAAGCCGACGCTGAAGATCGTCATGACCGAATGAAACAGTAAACTCTTCCGACGCCAAGGAGCGGCTACCAATAGCCACGCTGTCAAGCGCCCCATACTGCACGCGGCTTTCAGCACCAACTGCAAGCCCCCCTTCAGCCTCCACCAATGACCTGACTCCGAGTGCGAAGGCGCCGGTCGCACCGTCACGAACCGAAGCAGCTCGCCCTATTGCGACAGAGTTGGTACCACCCGCAACGGCGTAGCCCCCAACCGCGACTCCTCCCTCACCAGAGACGGACGCCGATGCAGAATCTCCGATGGCTACAGAGAATCTTCCCGCCGACGCCTTCTCCTGATCGCCACCAGCACCTACAGCAATGAACCTACCGGCCCCTTCCAGTGCCGAGATCTTCTGGTTCGTAGCAAACAACTGCCCACCATTCACCGCATCCGTACTGGTCGCAGAACTGATATCCCCCGCGGCCACACCCGATACGCGGGCGCCCTCCATGTCCACCAACCGGCGGTCAGCACTGAACTTCACCACACCATCCAGATCCGGATCGAAGTTGTCGAAGTCCGCACGCAGCGCATCGACCTCGACCCGGTTGTCAGCGATACGTCCGTCGTGATCCGTCAGCTGCTGCGCATGCCCGGCCAAGGCCTGTCGCTGCGTCTCCACCAAGGCGTTGGTTGCAAACAGCTGCTGCCCGGTCACCGCATCCGTGCTGCCCGCGCCAAGCGTGCCGTTGGCGATGTTGTAGATGCGTCGCTTGCCACCGCTCTTGTTCGCGACATCCACGATGGTCCCAGTGTTTTCTGCACCCAGGCGGACATTGCCACTGGCAGATACCTGACCCACTAGTCCGCCCAAGGCATCAGCCTTCTGCACAGCGCCATCGGCCACGCCACGGGCGGCGTCGGCCGCTGTCTTCGCTGCAGTTGCCGCCGTGCGCACGCTGGTCACTTCGCTGTTGGTGGCATTGAGCTGCTGCCCGGTCACTGCATCCGTGCTGGACGTGCTGAGCACGCCATTGGCAAGATTCTGCAGCCTGCGCTTGGTACCGGCCTTGTTGGCAACGTCGACGACGGTGCCGGTGTTGTCTGCGCCCAGCCGCACGTTGCCGCTTGCCGACACCTGCCCCACCAGGCCATCCAGTACCGCCACCCGCGCCTGCGCGCCGTCTGCAGTCACCTTCACCGCCGCCATGCTGGTATTGGTGGCATGCAGCTGCTTGCCAGTCACCGCTTCACTGCTGGACGTACTCAAGGCGCCATCGGCCACGTTGACCACTTTGCGCTTCAACGAGCCGTTGCCCACCGAGACCTGATCGGTTGCAGTCGTGGCTGAGCCATTGCCGAGCGCAACCGCGCCCGCATGTGTCGCACTGGCGCGATCACCGAGGGCCAATGCGCTCTGCGCCGTGGCACTCGCCTGATTGCCTACGGCCGAGGCATACAGGCTGCTGGCAACGGCTCCGCGCCCAACGGCCGTGGCCTGGTTGGCCGACGCGTTGCTCTGGAAGCCTAGAGCCGTTGCGTGCGTGCCTTTGCCGGACGCCTCATGACCGACGGCAACACCTCGATCACCCGTTGCGACAGCATCCAGCCCAAGCGCCACCGCACCGTTGCCGCTGCGGGTGCCAGCACCGATCGACACCCCTCCGTTGCCACTGATCTTGTTGCCCGCGTCATCCACCGTCGCGCGAGCGTCCGCGCCCATGGCGACGCTCTTGCCGTTGTAGGCCTTGGCGTTGTTGCCCAGTGCCGTGCTGATGCCATAGCTCACCTGCTCTGCCACAGCGCCCGCGCCCAGTGCCACGGCACTGGCATTCAGCCGCGCAGTCACTGCATCAGCCGCTACCTGCGCCTTGCTGACATTGGCGTTGGTTGCAGTGAGCTGCTTGCCCGTGACCGCCTCGGTACTGGAGGTGGTCAGCGCGGCATCTGCCAGCCCGGTGAGCCGGCGGTTGGCATTGGACTTGTTGCGCACGTCCAGCACGGTGCCGGTGTTCTCACCGCCCAGGCGTACATTGCCGCTGGCCGATACCTGGCTGACCAGGCCGCTGACTGCATTGGCCTTGTTCAGTGCTGTGGTGGCGTTGGTGTTTGCCGTATTGGCCGTGGACTGGGCGGCGGTGGCGGCGGTCTTCGCCGCGGCGGCGGCCGTCTGCGCGCTGGCTACATTCGTGTTCGTGGCATTCAACTGCTTGCCTGTCACCGCGTCAGTACTGGTTGTCGACAGGCGTGCATCGGCCACATTCACGATACGCCGCTTGGTGCTGCCATTGCCCACCGAGACGGTATTGGATTCACTGGCCAACGAATGGGATCCCAATGCAAGGCTGCCGGATTTCTCGGCCTTCGCACCGTAGCCGAGCGCCACCCCGTCGTAGCCGGAGTTGGATTCACCACCGATTGCGATCGCGCCGGTGAATCCGCCGGTTCCTGCGTACGCATTGCCGCCGATAGCAATCTTTGAGATGCCTGCCCCGGCGTCAGTCATGGACCCACTTCCCACGGCAATGGAGTTCTCGGTGCGAGCCTTGGCATTGTTTCCCAGCGCAGTGGCACCAGTTCCCTTAGCTTCGGTCATGGCACCAACAGCCGTACCGTAGCCTCCGTTAATCACCCTTGCACTGAATCCGATCGAAGTACTGTTATCACCGTGTCCCTCGGCGAAGTTTCCCAGAGTTACGCCGTGCTTTCCGTTGGCGCGGCTCTTGATCCCCGCCGCCAAGCTGCCATAGCCGTTTGCACCCGCCTCGCCCCCTAGTGCCATTGTTTCAGCTGCGGTCACAATGCTCCAGTTGCTGGCCGTCGTGTTGCCATACACCTGCCCCTTGATTACGCCCTGCACCCCAGTATTCGAGAGCGGCGACCAGCCCGTGTGTGCTAGCGAGTTCAGCATCAGCCACTGTGACCATGCCTCGTCCCCGTCAGCAGTCGCTTCATCTGCCATGACGGGCGACGCCAACATCATCAGCAGAAGAGCGCTTGTCCGCGGCCCAGACTGCGACAACCGGCAACGTGAGGAGGTAAGTTCGCTGGCCACTACCCAGCACTGCCGGGCTCGATTCCACAGACGACGATATATGCGATTCATTGAATCTCCTTAACTGAGGGTGCGAAGAGATGCCCCACCAGAGAACCCGGCGGGGCTGGTGATCACCCGGCGCTGGGCGCCAGGGTCTGTACGTGTTCGCGATGACCATCGCGGGTGAGGCGGTAACGCAGTTGCAGCGTGTGCCCGGGCTGCACGGGGAAAGGCAGTTCCAATGCACTGCCGGGATACAGGCTTTGCGACACGTCGTGCGCGGTGCAGCGCGCGCCATCGCAATCAGCAATGCTGGTGATGCCGACACGCACCGTGCCGGTGTTGCGCAGGCGGTTTCCTTCCACCTGCATCGCCATGGCCGGCTGCGCGGGCAGCACATTGACCAGCGCGCCCCAGACCAGGCTGACGCCGACATTGGCCTGTGCGCGCTCACCCTCGCCTGCGTGCTCAACGCCTTCGGGGCCACGCACGCCTTCGAAGTAGACGCGGTAGGCGGTTTCCTTTTCGACCGGCTGCAGCGGAATCACCCGGATCAGTCGATTGCCACCACCGGCCAGCGCGAACTTGCCGGGCGTGATGGCGATGGCTGCTTCGCCAGGCTCGACCTCAACCTCGTGTTCTTCTGCACCGGCCGGGTCGACGATGCGCTTGATCGAGGCCTGCACGTACTGCGGCTGGGTGGACTGCGAATAGATGCGGATCTGTGCGCCCTTCTTCACGTCCACCGACGTGCGCATTGGATGCACCGTGAGGTTGGCGTGGGCAGGCACCGCCATCAGCAGCGACAAGGGAAGCAGGCAGCGAATGAGAGGCTTCATCGGGGGCTCCGTGGGAATCAGGGCGTGGCAGTGGGAACGCGCAGTTCCACCTTGAGATCGCCGTCGTAGTAGCCGGGGCGCTTGCTGCTGACCGGCACGCGAGGGGTTTCCAGCACCAGTGGCGTGGGCACGCAGAACACCGGCTGGGTCATGCCGGGCAGCAGCACCAGGCGCAGCTTTGCGGTGTCGATGCCGTGCAGCTGCTGCTCCACGCCGTTGCGCATGGGCAGAGCGCTGCCGTTGTGATCGAGGGTGACGGTGTAGTCCACGCGCTGCGTGGCATCGCTGCCACCATCGGTGTGCCAGACCGAGTAGCCCGACGGTCCTGGGGGGCGTGGTCCACTGTCGCGCACGGTGACGCCCAGGTACTGGCTCTGCGAGCCCAGTCCGTCATACAGGCACATGTCGAGTTGGGTTCGGCCGCCGACGGTCTGTGCAAGCGGGTCGTACTGCAGGTTCAGGCCGACGTGTGGAGTAACCTGATCGAAGAGCGGGAAGTAGATGGAGACTGCGTTGTAGTCGGTGATGGTGAAGTCGAACTTGAACGAGTAGGTCGCGAGCTGCTGATGTGGAGGTTTCCTTAACGCAAGTACCAGACGTGCCGTCCATCGACCCGCAACCAACTTCTCCAGTTCGGATGCCGGTATGCGAATTTCGGCGCCAGTTCCTGCGGGCATCAGGAAGTTGCACTCTGGAGCACTTGAAGACCATAGTGGCCTGGGTGTCGTGGCCCAGTAGTCCGACTCACATGCAGGAGTTGCTGCAATGCGAAACAGGTCGCCACGCGCTTCGACATCAATCTCCATTCCACTCCGCTGCTCAGTGAAGCGAAGCGGAATCGCACTACTCTTCCCTGACGGCAGTTCCCCCGTATCTGACTCCGGGCATCTTCCTGAAGACGAGTTAGAGTTTGAGGAGCACGTCATGTATAGCTGCCCATATGACAGAGTCAGCGCCCTCTCGTAGGCTAGGAGCGTCCGCCGTGGCAGCAGTTCGATGTCGCCTGGTATCGATGAGCGGTCCCAAGCCATGCTGATGTCCTGACTGATATCAATCGGATCTTGATCAGGCGGTCGCTGCGCCATCGCCCTTGGCGCCAACACGACCAGCGCACACAGCACCGCCATCACCCACCACACCCGCCGGCTCACTGCGCACCTCCCGCGGCCGCGGTCTGCGGCGTGGCGGCAATCAATGCCTGCTCCTGCAGCAGTCGCGTCACCCGTGCCTGATGGCGGATGTCGGCCGGCAGCTGCGCCACGGCCAATGGCTCGCACTGCACGGTACCCACCAGCATCACCACGCTGCGGCGCTCACGTACCTGCAGCGGACAGTGCAGCAGCCGGTCGTCCTGCAGCAGGTACAGGGTCTTTTCGCGTCGTGGGAAGTCGGCCACGAAGCCTCCATTGCTGCCGGTGCCGGGCACCGGCGCGTTGAGAATGCGGGCGCCGCGCAGCGGTGCACCGGCGATGTCGTGGGCGTTGCCGATGAAGGTGTAGGTCACCTCAATCGGCACCGGCATGCGCACCAGCCGCCCGGGCGAGAGGAACAGCGGGCGCGCCCCCCCCACACCGCTCACGCGCACGGCCGCGATGCTGTCCAGTGCGCTGGCGTCCTGCACTTCGGCGCGGTGCGATTGGTAGGCGGAAATCGGCAGCAGGCGACGTTCGCCCAGCTTCAGGCGCTGCCGGCGCAGCCCGCCTACCTGCAGTTCGGCGGCCACGCCGGTCAGATCCAGGTCGTCGGTGCCATCCACCTGCACCGCCAGCCCGGCATCGGCGCCCACGCCTGCGCCCCAGTACAGCCCGCGAGAGCCGATGGCCAGGCCGGAACTGTGCGTGGCGCTGTACGCCACCTCGTTGCCACCCTGGTGCTGATAGCGCGATACCGTAGCGCCGGTCTGGCCGATGCGGTTCTGCAGCTGCCCGCTCAGCGTGGCGCTGTAGCGTTCGTTGTTGTTGCCGCGTAGTTCGCCAGACACTTCGCGGTACTGGTCTTCGTAGTCCTGGCGCAGGGTCTGGCCGGCGCTGTAATTGACGTCGGGCCGCGCGTGCTGCGGCTGGCGCACGTCCACACCGTAGCGCCGCTGCGAGCTGCCGCGATCACCGCGCTGCAGGCGGTTGAGGCTGAAGTTGAAATAGATGCCGCGGTCACGGCCATCGCGCAGGCCACCGCCATTGGTCTGCTGCCACACGCCGATGCGGCTGGAGACACTGAACTCGCCCCAGCGCTGGCTGCGGCTGTAGCTGGCCTGCCAGGTGCGGCTGAGCTGCGGCACGCGCGTGGGCTGTGGAATCCACGGCGGCAACAGCGGGTCGAGCCCGGCCAGCGGATCATCCCCCAGCCCCGTTTGCACGGTGCCTGCGCGCCAGGTCTGGCGGCGGGTATAGGCCACGTAGGCGTTGCCGCCAGCCACCGGCAGCGCCATCGAGGCACTGAGCGAGTCGGCACAGCCCAGCCGGTCGCGCGCGTCGTCCTCGAACTGGCAGGCGCGACCACGCATGCGCTGGTGGTACACATTCCACGAGGCACGGCGGCGGTAAGACAGCTGGTGCTGCTGGCCACGACTGCCATCACTGCCGTGCATGCCGCTGAACGTGCCGCGGATCTCCTGGGTGGCGAACACATGGCGCAGGTCCAGCCGCAGTTCGCCATAGCTGAAACCGCCCAGGTCGGCGAGGCCGGCCGTCACCGCCACGTTGCGCGACATCGGCACGCGCACGCCGCCCATCGCCGCCAGCTCGCCGTCGAAGCGGTCGCTGCGGCGCTCGTTGCGGCGGCCGCCCTGCAGGAACCACTGCACGCTGCTGTCGGTCCAGTCGCCGCCCTTGTCGAACGGCGCGTCCTCGCTGCGCACCAGCACGCCGTCTTCGTAGATGCGCAGGGTGATGGTGTAGTTGCCCAGCGGGAACCGGCGCGTGTCGAGCTGGTTGATGCCCGCCTGCAGGTAGAAGGTCTGCAGCAGGCGCTCGCCGTCGAAGGCATCCACGCGTGCATCGCGTGCCAGCAGCACGGTAAACGGCGTGGCCTGCACGGCGGCAGCGGAATCCACGTAGGCCTGCGTGGTGCCCAGGCGCAGGCCCTGGAAGCGGTCCATCGGCAGCATGCTGAAACTGAAGGTGCCGCCCTGCGGGCTGCTCAGGTTGCGGCGGTCCATGCGCCCGGCCTGCAGGTAGTGCTGTTGGCCCAGGTCATGACGGTAGTAGGTGTTGTCCAGCTGGAAATCACGGCGGGCACGGCCACCGCGGTAGTGCTGCTGGCTGAAGGTCCAGTCGGCGGACAGGTGGCCGCGCTGGAACACGCCCAACGCGCCCATGCCCTGTGCGGCCAGCGACTGGTAGCCACGGCCGCCACTGACATTGAACGTGTGCTGGTGCAGAAAGGCGTTTTCGGCATTGGCGCTGACCTGGTGGTAGCGCTCGGCGGCCGGTTCGCCGGGAATCCATTGGCGGGCGACGAACAGGCGCACGGCGCCCTCGCCTTCGTCATACAGCGCGCGCACGGCGGTGGGCTCCTCGGGGGGATCGATGTACCCGCAACCGGCACTGGCGCCGCCGTAACGGCAGGCCAGGTGACTGTTGCGCGGCAGTGGTTGCGACAGCGCTGGCAACAACGCCGCCTGTGCCTCGGCGGGCAACTGCAATGCCTGCAGCGCCTCGGCCGGGGCCTCCAGCTGCACGTGTTCCAGGGTCACGCGCACCGGCACCAGCCCGGTCGAACGACCGAACAGGCGCACCTCAAGTTGTTCGGTCTGGCCTTCGACCAGATCCTCGAAACCGGCGGGAACGCCGCGCGCCGCGACCAGGGGCGTGGCCAACGACAGGGCGAGCGCGACCGCCAGCCGGGTGACGGCGGGTGCGGGAGATTTCATGGGGGTGTTACCGGAAGCGGCCGGCCCGGCATGCGGGCCGGCGCGGGCGCCTTACGGGCTGGTGGTCTTCTGCTGCATGGCGATGGTGACGATGCCTTCGTACTGGCCACCGGCAGTGATCGGCGCCTGGTTGGTCTGCGCGATACGCAGCGGCATCGGAATCGATGCGCCCGGCAGCGCGCCATCGAATAGGTCGGAGGCAAGGAAGTCCTGCGCGGCCACGGTCAATGCCTTGCCGTTGAGGCTGACGGTCAGCGGCACCGGGGCGCCAGCGCCCGAGGTGTGCAGCAGCTGCGGCGCGCTGCCGACGCGCACTTCGATGTCCTGGTCGATATCGTTGGAGTAGATACGCACCTGCTGCGACCACGGCACCAGGCCGTTGACCGGGTTGTGGACCAGGTTCACCACCGAATCCAGCGCGGTGCCGTCGGCCTTCAGCATGGCCAGGGTCGGGTCGACGCTGGCCCAGACCTTGATGTCGGCGTCGAAGGCATGGGCGGACAGCGAAACGGTGGCCAACGCTGCAGCGAGCGTGGCCTTCTTCAGAATGGCGTGCATGTGTGTCTCTCTCGGACAGGGGGATATGAAAGCTCCCCTCCCCAAGGAGAAAGGGAGGGAAGCGCCGTCCGCAGAGGTGGGTGCGGCCGACGAGAGAATGGTAGGTATGCCTACCCCGCACCGGCCATTCAAGCTTTCCTAAATAACTGAACGTTAAGAAGATTCCTTGAAGGCGTTCAATGTTTGAGGGTTATGCAAATTTCCTCATCCGGTCTTTGCAACAACCCTCATTGCGCGGCATGCACTGTGCCGAGTCGAACCATGCTCGTCGCCTGTGTGCCGCGCCGTCGCCTCAACGCGTGCTGACGATCCGCACATGATCCACGTCGATGTCGGTGGGCTTGAAGCGGTGCGTGTCCACTTCACCGTGCAGCTCCACCACGGTGGTCGCGCTGACGGCCTGGTGGCTGGGCAGATCCTTGTCGTCGATTTCCACATCGATTTCGCCGGTAGCGTCCTTGAAGCGGTAGCGCTCATGGCCGATCTTGGCCACCAGCGTGCCCTGCAGCACCACCGGCTGGTCGTCACGCTGGTCGCGTGCTTCGGCAACCGTGGTGACGGCACTGGTGGCGCCCGGGCCGGTGTACTGGGCAAAGGCGCCAGCGCTGAGCAGGCTCAAGGAGGCAGCAAAGAGCGCGAGGGTGAGTCGTCGGTTCATGGTGTTCTCCATGCAGGGATAAGTACCCTCAGGTTCTATCGCCTCGAATGTGATGCCCATGCAATAGATCCGAAAAGATGTGAAAACGACATCCCATGTCAGAAGCCATTCATTCCGGACCCGACGCGTCTTTCAGGAACGACTCCATGGCCGCCACCAGGGCCAGCGGCGTCTCGTTCATCGGGTAGTGCCCGGCCTCCTCCAGAACCTCCATCGTGGCCTGCCGGTAACGGCGCAGGCAGGTGCGCTCCATCAGTGCACGGTTGAAGGTGGGATCGTGGCCACCTACCAGCACCTTCAACCGATGAGTGCCGACGATCTCATTGCTGAAATCGGTATCCGCCCACGCTGGAAGATAGGCGGCAAATGCCGCAGGTGAAGCATGTGCCGCCGAGTACGCAGCCTTCCAGTCGAGCCATTGCGCCGGCAGCCGTCCGCCGGTACTGCGATCGATGATGGCCCGACGGATGCTTACGTCCCCGGCTGCGGCTTCAAGCAGGCCTCGCGTCGCGGCGTCGTAGGCAATGCCGCCGCAGGGCACCGGCGCAATGGCCACCATGCCGCGCACCCGTTCCGGCGCAAGCACCGCCATACGTTCAATGGCCATGCCGCCCATGGAATGACCTGCCACGCTGAAGCGTTCGTGGCCCAGGCCAGTCATCAGATCCAGTGCATCGGATGCAATCTCGTCGATGGTGTACGCGCCGGGCGCATCGCGCATGCCGCCGTAGCCACGACAGTCCATGAAGAGGTAGCTGAAGTCGTCGCGCGACAGCCAGGGCTCGATCGGCGCGAACGCATGCGCGTCGCCGAACCAGCCATGCAGGACCAGGACAGGGTGTGATCCGTGCCCCACGCGATGAAAGGTATTGGCCATGGGATTCCAGTGCGGTTGGGGGAATCCCCGATGCTAGGCAGCGCACCTCACTGGCACCGTCGATGACGGGTCAATCGCTATAGAATCCGGGCCATGCGCGACTCGCTGCTTGACCCCTACGAAGACCTGCCACGCGATGTCGTGGTCACCTCGAACGACTACGCCGCCGAGTTCACGTTTCCCCGCCATGCTCACCGGCGCGGGCAGTTCGCGTTTGCAGCGCGCGGCACCATCAGTGTGGCCACGCCGCAGGGGCGCTGGCTGGTTCCGCCACGGCGCGCCTGCTGGGTGCCTGCAGGCCTGGCGCATGAGATGACCATGCGGGGGCCGGTAACGATGCTCAACGCCTTTCTCTCCGCCGAGGCGGCCGACGCAGGGGCGCTGCCAGAGCACTGCCGGGTGTACGCGGTCTCTGCGCTGCTGCAGCAGCTGCTGGAGGCGGCGGTGGACCTGCCTCCGCTGTACGACGAAGACGGGCATGCAGGCAAACTGATGCAGTTGCTGGTGGCGGAAATCGCATCGATGCCGGCACTTTCCCTGCATGCACCGCTACCTGCCGATGCACGCCTTGCACGTGTCTGTCGTGCCCTGTTCGATACGCCCTCGCTGGCAACCCGCCTTGATGACGTTGCCGCCGACGCGGGCATGAGCCGGCGCACGTTCACGCGCCTGTTCCGCGCCGATACCGGGGTAGGTTTTGCCGAGTGGCGGCAACAGGTGTGCCTGCTGGTGGCCATCGAGCGGCTGGGACAGGGCCAGGCGGTGACGCGTGTCGCGCTGGACCTGGGCTATGCAAGCCCCAGTGCGTTTTCTGCGGCCTTCCGGCGTGTGCTGGGATGTTCGCCGAGCCGGTACGCGGAGGCGTAGCACCAGGCCTGCGTCTGGCTGCCGTGCGCGCTTCGCGCATGGGTCGAGCATGGCTCGACGCTACACATGCTCACGCACAACCGGGTGGCATCAGGCCGCCTTGCGGCGGCCTGATGGGTATTACTCAACAACACGCTCTCAGAAGAAGATCGCGTACAGGATCAACAACGGAATCGGTACGCCCAGGAACCAGAGCAGAAGCGTCTTCATGGCAGGTCTCCTTGCATCAGATGCGGATTACAGGTCGCGGCGACGGCCGCCCCAGGTGGCGCTGAGGCTGGCGAAGAACGCGCCGATCAGCAGGGTGATGAACAGCCACAGCGCGGCATACGCCGTGGCCTTGCGGGCATCATCGGCAGCCTGCTTGGCGGTGGTCTTGGCCTTTTCCAGCGCAGCACGCATGCGGGTCTGCACCTCGGTCACACGGGCCTGCGCTTCGGCCGGGCTCATGCCCGTCTCGCGCGCGATCAGCTGCGACAGGTACTGGGTATCGGCCGGGTCCAGGCCATCTCCCTGCAGACTGTTGACGATGATGCGGTTCACTTCGGCACGCACTTCGCGGCGGTCACCCATCGGGCCATTGCCCGGCATCGGACGTGGCGGCGGCGGGGCCGTGCGCGCGTCACGTGGGCCAACGCTGGCGGCGGCCGGGGGCGGCGGTGCGGCAGGGTCCATCGGGCCATTGCCCGGTGCTGCGCCCGATGCCGGCGGAGCCGGAGGCGCACCGGCGGCGTCCGGGCCCGGCGTGGTGGCGTTGCGGAACAGCGAATCCACCCAGTAGTTGAGGTCGCCTTCCTGACCGCCGGCAGCCGCCGTGCCGACACCGGCAGCAGCAACGCCTGCAGTGGAGACTGCGGCGCCTGCGGTGGCACCGGCCACCTTTGCGCCGGCGCCCAGCACGCCACCGATGGCCGAGGTCAGCAGACCGGCAGTGAGCAGCGTGGCCACGGCCCAGGACACAAAACCGTGCGCGGTATCGCGGAAGTAGGTTTCATCGCCGTGGATCTGCGTCCACTTGGTGCGCAGGCGGCCAGCCAGATAGCCGCCCAGACCGGAAGCGGCCAGCGCGGTGAAGGTGAGCCACGCGACGCTGGTCCAGCCGAAGGTTTCCTTGGAAACGCCCTCGAACGACCACGGCGATACCGAGGACAGACCAAGGCCTACACCCAGGATGAGCAGGATGAGGGAGAGTGCAGCGGCGGCAACGGCGCCGGCGAAAATGGCGCCCCAGGACACCGCGCTTTCGCTGGTGGGCGGCACGATGGGGGTGGTGACGACAGTGGCAACGTCGGGACCAAGCGGGCCGCGCTCGGGTGGGTCGAATCGGGTACTCATGGGGTCGAACGCTCCGTATCAGGTGCTGCGGGTGCAGTTGGTGTCCTGAGGCTGCGCGAGCGCTTGTGAAGCTGATGAGACCCTTGAATCACGCGCCCTTGGCGCGGCGGACATCGTGCCAACAGCCGGGGCGCAGTAGATCCACGCCATGCGTGGATGGTTTTCTGCGGATGTCCAACGCTTGCCAACCAAGGTTGGCATCTACCAGAAGCGAAAAAAAAACGCCCCGCAATCGCGGGGCGTCTTCAGCACAAACCACGCAGAGCGATCAGCCCTGGTAGTCGCGCACGTCGTGGCCGGTGTAGACCTGGCGCGGACGGCCGATCTTCATTTCCGGGTCGACCTGCTGTTCCAGCCAATGCGAGACCCAGCCGGAGGTACGGCCCAGGGCGAACATGACGGTGAACATTTCGGTCGGGATCTGCAGCGCCTTGTAGATGATGCCGCTGTAGAAATCGACGTTCGGGTACAGCTTGCGGGCGACGAAGTACTCGTCCTGCAGCGCGGCCTGTTCCAGCTTCACGGCCACGTCCAGCAGCGGATCCTGCACGCCCAGCTGCTTGAGCACCTTGCCGGTCATCTCACCGATGACCTTCGCGCGCGGATCGAAGTTCTTGTACACGCGGTGGCCGAAGCCCATCAGGCGGAAGCCGGAGGTCTTGTCCTTGGCCTTGAGCACGGCCGATTCGACGTTGTCGGCCGAACCGATCTCTTCCAGCATCTTCAGCACGGCTTCGTTGGCACCGCCGTGGGCCGGACCCCACAGCGCGGTGACGCCAGCGGCGACCGACGCGTACGGGTTGGCACCGGTCGAACCGACCAGGCGCACGGTCGAGGTCGACGCGTTCTGCTCATGGTCGGCGTGCAGGATGAACAGCAGGTCCAGCGCCTTGACCACGTCCTGGTTCAGTTCGTACTTGCCATCGGCCGACTCGAAGGTCTGCTTCAGGAAGCGGCTGACGTAGTCCAGCGAGGTGTCCGGCTTGTTGGCCGGCAGGCCCTTGCCGTGGCGGTAGATCAGCGCCGACAGGGTCGGCACCTTGGCGATCAGGCGCACGGCAGCCTGGCGGCGCTGTTCGGCGTCGGACAGGTCCAGCGAGGCGTGGTAGATGCCCGACAGCTGCGCGATGGCGGCGGTCAGGATGGCCATCGGATGGGCATCCTTGGCGAAGCTGCCGATCAGGGTGTTGATCGACGCATCGACGTTGGCTTCGGCCGCCAGCTCGTCGGTGAAGGCCTTCAGCTGCTCGGCGCTCGGGCGCTCGCCGTTGATCAGCAGGTAGGCCACTTCGACGTAGCTCGACTTCTCCGACAGCTGCTCGATCGGGTAGCCGCGATACAGCAGCACGCCCTTGTCGCCGTCGATGTAGGTGATGGCGGACTTGCAGCTGGCCGTCGCGGTGAAACCGGAATCGTAGGTGAAATACCCCGTTTCCTTGGTCAGCTTCGCGATGTCGACGCAGTCGTTGCCGAGGGTGGGTTTGATGACGGGCAGAACGACCGACTTATCGCCGGCGTTGAGCGTGACCTGATCAAGATCGGACACTGTGTGCGCTCCTTCATGGGAAGGCGCCTGCCCAAGCGCATTGGTCAGGCACGTGAATGACGTCCTCGGCCTGTGCCGGGGATCAGGTCATTATCGCACAGCAGCATTTGCCGGGCGCTAGACAGAAGTCGTAGACGACAGGCAGCCGACACCCTGCCAGCGAGCGGCCGGGATCGGCAAACGCGTTGTCACAAGGACGCAGTGTTCCGTCCATCCAAACGCCCGTTGGGCAGGCGTCGGACAAAAACAAACGGCCGCGCAGAGCGCGGCCGTCGGTTCGAACCGGGTACGACGTATCAGCGCGCGTAGCGCTTCTGGAACTTGTCGATACGGCCCGAGGTGTCGATGACCTTGTGCTTGCCCGTGTAGAACGGATGCGAAGCCGAGGAAATTTCAACCTTCACCAGCGGGTAGTCGTTGCCGTCTTCCCACTTGATGGTTTCCTTCGTCGCCATGGTCGAGCGGGTCAGGATCTTGAAATCGGAGGTGACGTCATGGAAGACGACGTCGCGGTAGTTCGGATGGATATCGGCCTTCATGGGCTCACACCGTAAATGGGCTGGTGGTCAAGAGCGGCATTATAAGCACTGGTTGCCGCCCGGGGCAACCAGTGCGCGGGGCGGATCTCAGTCCGCACCCAGGGCCTGGCGCACCAAGGCCTCGAAACGCCCCTGGTCGTAGGCCATCAGCAGATCGCAGTTGTCCGGCTGGCCGGTCTGGCGGTTCCAGTCGACGATGGTGGCGCCACGGCTGAACGTTCCGTTCAGCTCCACATTCAGCGGCCGCGACTCGACCTGCAGCTGCCCTTCCGGGTTCAGCGCCCAGGCCATGGCCAGCGCATCGGCGGTGTACCAGCGCCCGCCCTTGCTGTCTTCGGACAGGCCACGGGTCTTGCGCGAGATCAGCTCGTAGAAGCGCGCGCGATCGGAATCGGCGCCCAGCCACTGCTCGGCTTCGGCCAGCGGCAGGCCGTGGGCAACGGTGGCTTCCCAGTCCGACACCAGCACGTGCGGGAACGCGGTGAACACCACATGCGCGGCTTCCGGATCGAAGGCGATGTTGAATTCGGCAGCGGGGGTGATGTTGCCGTGGCAGGTGACTGCGCCCCCCATCACCACGATGCGCTTGATGCGCTGGGGCAGCGTCGGGTCAAGCTTCAGGGCCAGCGCCAGGTTGGTCAGCGGGCCAAGCATCACCAGCATCAGTTCGCCGGCATGCTGGTGCGACAAACGCAGGATCGCCAGCGCGGCGTGCTCGGCGTCGGCTTGGCGGCTCGGCGGCGGCAGGTCCACGTCGCCATAGCCGTCACGGCCATGCACGTGGGCGGCATCGACGGACGGATGCAGCAGCGGATCGGGGCTGCCAGCAAACACCGGCACGTCGGCGCGGCCGACGATGTCGCAGAGCTTGAGGGCGTTGCGGACGGTGTACTGCAGGCCTACGTTGCCGGCGGCGATGGTCAGGGCGACCACGTCATGCCGTTCATCGGCGAAGGCCATCAGCAGGGCCAGTGCGTCGTCGACACCGGGGTCGGTATCGATCAACAGCGGGATCTTCTTGGTCATCGTTGCCGTCTTCAGATCGGCAACGAAGTGTGGACCGGGAAGATGACCGTTGCAAGTATGGGGGTTCGGGTTCGGCAGGGCGGCGCCCTGCACCCGCCGAATCGACGGCAACGGCAAAAGCGGGCATTCCGTGGGATGGCGGGGTGGGTCCGGTGGCGGGGGGCGCTGCAAGTACGTCCATGTAAGCTCGGTCGCCGCATCCATGCGGCTCACGCCCCCGCCACCGGAC
>NZ_JBHZOP010000008.1:0-35152 GCF_042787595.1 Stenotrophomonas sp. YIM B13575
GACCGCGCGCTTCTGATGCGCACTGTGATCGCGCTGGCAACAGGCCAGCGCGATCGCGGCTGGTTTCCCAGGCTCAGTCGTTTTCCAGCACCGCCGGCGCCGCATCGCGGCTGGCCGCGATGCGTGCACGGTCCATCGCCACCGCCAGTTGCTGGCGGGCGAGCAGTTGTTGTGCCTGCACCACTTCGGGTGTCGGCAGGAGCACCGGTCCGGGTGCGTTTTCCGGTGTAGCGGGTGTGGTCATGCAACCTCCATGGACATACCGCTGCTACCCATGAAACACCGGGGTGGCAGCGGAACTGCGCACCCTATCCTAAAAACAAGGCGGATGGGTGACGGTGCGGCACCGGGACGCAAGCCCTTCGCCGTAGGAACGTCACAATTTTGACGCTCCAAGCTGGTTTGCTGAATGTGACTCACTTATCATGAAAACGTTTTCCTAACAGGGAAGTCCCTACTCACATGAATACCGTTGACCTCAGCCGCTTCAGCCCGAAGTGGCAGTTCCGCTTCAACTTCTTCCAGCAGCACGGCGCCCCCAAGGAGCCCGGCTTCAAGCAGGCGTGGAAGGCGCTGTCCTTCGGCGACCGCCTGAAGATCAACCTCAACTTCTTCGCCTTCTTCTTCGGCGCGATCTATCTGTTCATCCTGGGCATGTGGCGCAAGGCGCTGGTGGTGATCGGCATCAACATCGTGCTGATCGCGGTCAGCCTGGTGCTGCCGGACATCGTGGCCCGTGCACTGTTCATCGCGATGAACTTCCTGGTGGCGTCGAGCACCAACTACAGCTACTACCTGGAACAGGTGAAGGGCAACACCAGCTGGAACCCCTTCGAAGGCATGTTCTAAGCCGCAGCGCTCGACAGCGCAGCAGCACATCGACGCCCGGCCTCGGCCGGGCGTCGTCGTTCACGGCCCCGGTCAGGCAGCGCGCAACGTGGCCGTCGGGCGGTTGTCGGCCTGCAGGCGGAAGCGTGACACCGCCACCGCCAGCTGCTCGGCCTGTTCTTCCATCGCCCGCGCCGCCGCCGTGGCTTCTTCCACCAGCGCAGCATTCTGCTGGGTGGTCTCGTCCATCTGCACCACGGTCTGGTTGACCTGTTCGATACCGGCCGACTGTTCGCGCGAGGCGGCCGAGATCTCGGCCATGATCTCGTTGACCCGGCCGACCTGGCCGACGATCTCCTGCATCGTGCGGCCGGCGCCATGCACCAGCTGCGCACCGGCGCCGACATGGCCGACCGAGGCGTCGATCAGCTCCTTGATCTCCTTGGCTGCGCCTGCCGAGCGCTGTGCCAGCGCGCGCACCTCACTGGCGACCACCGCAAAGCCACGGCCCTGTTCGCCCGCGCGCGCCGCTTCCACCGCTGCGTTCAAGGCCAGGATGTTGGTCTGGAATGCGATGCCATCGATCACCGAGATGATCTCGGCGATGCGCTGCGAAGAAGTCTCGATCTGCTCCATGGTCTGCACCACCTGGCTGACCACCTGCCCGCCTTCGCTGGCAACGCCTGCGGCCGAGGCCGCCAGCTTGTTGGCCTGCAGGGCGTGATCGGCGTTCTGGCGCACGGTGGAGGTGAGCTCCTCCATGGACGCGGCGGTTTCTTCCAGGTTGGCCGCCTGCTGTTCGGTGCGGCGTGACAGGTCGCTGTTGCCCGACGCGATCTCGCCTGCGGCCAGGCGGATGCTGGAAGCGGACTGCTGGATCTGGCCGACGATCTGGGTCAACTGCTGCACGGTGCTGTTGGCATCATCGCGCATCACCGCGAACACCCCGTGGAAGTCACCCTCCATCCGCGTACTGAGGTCACCGGCGGCGATGGCGCGCAGCAGCGTCGACAGTGCGGCCAGGTTGTGGTCACTGACCTGCATCATGGTGTTCAGGGTTTCCACCATGCGGCGGAAATCATGCTCGAAGCGCTGCGCATCGCCGCGCACCGCGAAATCGCCCGCTGCTGCGGCGGCGGCCAACTGCTGGATCTGCTCGTTGATCGCCGCCAGGTTGCTCTTGGTGGTTGCCATGGCCGCAGTGAATACCGCCTTTTCGCCCGGCAGTGCCTCCATGTCCACGCTCAGGTCGCCCACCGCGTAGCGCTGCATCACCTCGACCAGGCGCTGGGTGACCGCGTTGCTGTCGGCCACCAGCTGGTTGCTGTCGGCCACCATGCGGCCGTACTCGCCCGGGAACACCGAGGCATCCATGCGGTAGCTGATTTCACCGGCATCATGGCGACGCGCCATCTCCGCCTGTGCGGCCATCACCGCCTGCAGCTGGCCACGCATGCCCTGCATCGCGTCCAGCAAGCGGCCCACTTCGTCGTTGCCCAGCACCGGCATGGCGGTATCCAGCTTGCCCGCGGCCACGTCGCCGGCGATGCGTACCGCCTGCGCCAGCGGGCGCACGGCCAGCCGCTGCAGCAGCAGGTAGACACCGCCGCTGAGCACCAGCGCGGCCACCACACCCACCAGCAGGATGATCCACAGCAGCTCACGGGCCTGCGCGATGATCACCGCGTGCGGCACCACCACGCCCAGCGCGAAACGCTGCGGCGCGTCACCCACCTGCAGCGGTACGTACAGGCGGACGTTGCCGGCAGCGTCGGGCTCGAACGCTTCGTACGTCTTGTCGGCGGCGATCTGCGCCAGCATACCGAGGGTGGCGGCATCGGTGCGCGGCTTGCCGATCTCGGCAGCATCGGCCGAGGCCAGCACCACGCCCTTCGGCGACAGCAGCTCGACACGGCCGGCACCCATCGGCGTCAGCGTGGCCAGGTGCTTCTGCAGCGCGTCCAGCGAGAAGTCGACGGTGAAGACACCGAGGAAGGTACCGTTCTCGACGATCGGCGTGCTGAGCGTGCTCATCAGCACCTGCTTGCCGCCGATGTCGTAGGCATACGGTTCACTGACCAGCGGCAGCTTGTCGCGGCTGGGCACCATGTACCAGTTGCCCGAGCCGCTGGGCGTCTCGGTGTAGTCGGTCATCGTCGACTGCTGCGGCTTGCCGTCCTGCCAGGCCCAGTAGCTCATGTAGCGGCCGGTGGCGTCGTGCGCCTCGCTGTTGACGAACTCGGCGTCCTTGCCGTCGAAGGCATTGGCCTCCCACATGGTGCTCTTGCCCAGCCATTCCGGGTGCGCGTGCAGCTGCTCGCCGATGACACTGGCCAGGCTGGCGCGATCGGGCACATCACCGCGCGCACGCTGGGCCAGCACGGTTTCCACCATCGCATCGTTGCTGGCGAAGGCCGTGCCCAGGTCGGCAGCCACCTGGCGCGCCTCGGCACGGGCTTCGCTGGCCATGGTCTGCCGCGAGGACGACACCAGCGCCGAACTGGCCTGGTGATAGATCAGGAACGCGGTCGCGCCGAAGCACAGCAACGCGATCACCGCGGTGCCCAGCATCAGCTTGTGGGCGATGCTGCCGGGGCGACGGGCAGCGACGGAACGGGAAGGAGGCATGGAAGGATCCGCAGGCAGTTCAGGTCGACCGGTGCCACCAGGGCACCGCGCAGATGCGCGATCCATCGCGCGGGCCGCCTGCCCCGCCGGATCGGAACCCGGCGCGGGAAGGCGCGCACCGGGTTAGCGGCCATGGCCGGGCGAGGTTGAGGCCCACCGCGCGGACAAACCTGAACCTGCTCAGCTGCGGCCGTCGACGCAGGCCTGTGCTGCTCGCCTGTTCTGTCCGGCGGCTCTATTCGGCGACGCGGTCGCGGATCCACTCCGCACGGGGCAGGACCTCGATGCTGCCCGCGGCGTACTGCTGCAGAACGTCCTCTGGACCGAACCGCGGCTGCCAGCCCAGCGCTGCACGCATCCGGCTGCTGTCGTAGACCCGGTCGATGCTGAGCGGCAGCGGCCAGCCACGGCGCTCAAACTCGGCCAGCAGCTGCGGTGCGCGGCGCGCCAGCACCTGGCGCGGATCGGCGGCCAGCTGCAGGCAGTCCTCGCGCCGGAAGGGCGTCGGCGCACAGGCGAGGTAACGCTGGAAGGGCGCGCCTTCATCGTGAAGCAGCGCGGCATGGGCGCTGGCCACGTCGCGCGCGTCGATACCGCGGTGCAGGCGGAACATCGCCATGCGGTCAGGCGGCTCGGGGAAGCAGCGTGCCATCCGCAGCACGCGCACGGTGAACGTTGCACTTGCCGCCGCTTCGGCAGCGGCCTCGGCCTGCAGTTTGGTGCGGTGGTAGATCGTGCGTGGCAGCGGCTCGGTGTCCTCGTCGATCCAACGGCAGCCGCCCGACACCACGGCATGGCCGTACAACGCCGTGGTGCTGGTCAGCACGAAGCGCTGCACGCCGGCCTCGCGCGCCAGCTGCAGCAGG
Source organism: Stenotrophomonas sp. YIM B13575 (assembly GCF_042787595.1). Classification (NCBI taxonomy): domain Bacteria; kingdom Pseudomonadati; phylum Pseudomonadota; class Gammaproteobacteria; order Lysobacterales; family Lysobacteraceae; genus Stenotrophomonas; species Stenotrophomonas sp. YIM B13575. The sequence continues at coordinate 4,323 of NZ_JBHZOP010000008.1, forward strand.
TTCGCGGTCGCCTCCACGTTGATCTGCTGGAACACCGTGTCAGGCACCAGGCCCACGTGCGGCGCGTGCAGCGCCGCGGTATGGATCACGGCGTCGACCCCCTGCACGGCGCGTTCCAGCGCCCGGCGATCGGTGACATCGGCAATCACGCGCGTGGTGGCGAAGGGACTGCGGTCCAGCCCCACCACCTCATTGGCACCCGCCAGCGCACCGAAGATCGCGCGCCCTATCCGCCCGGAACTTCCGGTCAACAGAATCTTCATTGAATCCATTCACTCGACAGCGCCCGGGACCTACCGGGATGCCTCGATTCTAGGCAAGCCCGATGGCATCGGCGATAGGAACCGATGACATTCTGCATGCCATCGCCGTCGGGTCGGCGGCGCTTGGCCCGGCAGCAGGCACTCACGCCTCCGAGCGGGCCGACACCAGCCGCAGGAAGGCGTCGTTCTGGTAGCGGCTCATGCGCAGCTGCTGGCCGTTCTCCAGGGTGAGTACGTGATGGCCATTGAACCAGGGGTGGATCGTCCTGACCCGCGCGATGTTGACGATGGCCGAGCGATGCACCCGGGCGAAATGCCTGGGATCCAGCCGTTCAGCCAGGCTGTTCATGGTTTCGCGAAGCTCGTGCACGCGATCGGCCAGATGCAGTTGCACCGTATTGCGATTGGCGCGGATCCAGAGGATGTCCTGCACCGCCAGCAGCAGCATCGCCTCGCCATCACGTACGGCAATACGCTGCAGATGATCCTCGCGCCTGCGCAGTACATCCAGCGCCTGCAGCAGGCGCGTGTTGTCGGCGGCATTGGCGGCCTGGGCCAGCCGGCACTTCGCGCGCAGCAAGGTGGCCGCGAAACGCTCGCGACTGAAGGGCTTGACGAGGTAATCCAGTGCATTGGCCTCGAATGCGCGTACCGCATACTGCTCGTAGGCGGTGACGAATACCGTGGCCGGCATCCGCGCGGCGCCGATGGTGGCCAGCACGTCCAGACCGGTGATGCCAGGCATCTGCACATCCAGGAACACCAGGTCCGGCGACTGCGCGCGGATGGCTGCCACGGCAGACACTCCGTCACCGCACTCGGCTACATGGTCGATGTCCGCATCACCGTGCAGCAGGCGCGTCACCGCGCGCCGGGCGATCGGCTCGTCGTCCACCACCAGCACGCTCAGGCTCATGCGGCACTACCGTGCACGACAAACTCGGGAGCGTCATCGGCATCGTCCAGCATCCGCAGTGGCAACCGCACCCTGCAGGCCACACCGTGCGGCCAGAGCAGGTCCAGGCGCACCTCGGCCGCATCGCCGTACAGCTCGCGCAGGCGCAGCCGCGTATTGGACAGGCCGATGCCATGACCACCGGGCGCCCCGGGCTGCTGCAGCGTGCTGTTCTGGTTGCGCACCTCGATGCACAGCATGTCACCGTCGCGGCGGCCCTCGATCTCGATGGTGTCCTCGCCGAGGTTGCGGCCGATGCCATGGCGCAGCGCGTTTTCCACCAGCGGCTGCAGGATCAGGCTTGGAACCGCGCCATCCAGCAGTTCCGGTGCAACATAGATGCGGCTGTGCAGGCGATCCTTGAAGCGCGTGCGCTGGATGCCGAGGTACAGCTCGATCAACTCCAGTTCCTGGCGCAGGCTGATTTCCTGGCCGTCCTAGTCTTCCAGAAAAGCGCGGAGCAGCTCGCTCAGACGCAGCAGCATGTCTTCGGCACTGGCCTTGTCTTCATCCAGCAGGGTGACGATTGCGTGCAGCGTATTGAACAGGAAATGCGGCTGCAGCTGCGACTTCAACGCCAGCAACCGCGACTGCGCCAGCTCGGTCGCCAGCCTGCTTGCCTCTATCTCGCGGCGCACCTTTTCCTGCTGGAAATGCAGCGCCTGCTGGATCGCGAAAAGTGCCCAGTAGGTCAGCAGGCCCAGCGCGAAATGCTGGGCAATGAAATACCACAGCTGCTCGCCAAAACTGCTGGGCTCGAACCAGGTGGACACCAGGGCCCCCACCACCATCGCCAGCCCGGTGACCCCCACGCTGGCCAGCAGCTGCACCCCCAGACCGGCCAGCCTTCGCTCCGGCCGCAGCGGATAGCGTTCGCCCAGGGCGAACACCAGCGGCGCCAGCGCCGCCCAGGTGAACCACTGGATCATCGACCAGCGCAGGTAGACCTCAAATGGAAACGACTGGCCCTGCAGGCTGTGGCTCAACACCTTCTGCAGGGTGAAAGCGAACGCAACCGCCAGCCACAGCAGCAGGTAACGCAGCACGTCGATCTGGGTATGGCCAAGGCGGATCTTCATCGCATGCGTCCCGGTGCCCGGAGCGGGCCAGCGCCATCTTAGGCACAGCGTGGCCGGCAATGAATCGCGGCGAGGGCCGATTGCGATTGGTCCCGCTGTCGCGACGATTCGTCCCGGATCGATTGCGGGCGCGTAGCCTCCACCGCCAGATGGCGATGTCCCCAATGGAGATCCCGCATGTACAAGTCCCGCACCCTGCTCGCTACCAGCCTGTTCTGCATTGTCGCCAGCGCGACTGCGGCGCCGCTGCACTACCTGACCCTGATCAACCGTGCCCATGCACCTGCCACGTCGGTGGAAGTCGCGGTGAGCGAAACCGACGCATTCCATGCCTTGGCATTGGCCGGGCCCATCGCAGGAGGTGGAGGCCAGGCGACCGTGGCACTACGCGGGACCGGCTGCCGCGTCGATCTGCGCATCACTTTCAACGATGGGCGCCGCATCCTGTACAGCAGCACCGATGTCTGCCGCGGTGACCGCCTGCTGATCTCGGCGCTTCCCGCGCGGTAACCGGTTGTCAAACGCATGCGCAGGGCATGTGAGTCCGATGCCGCCAACGTCCACCTGCCGTTAGCCCGCGATGTGGAGCATGAAGCCGTCGCTGACGGCGGCATCCCATTTCGCACCCGGAGACCGGCAATGGCCAACTCACGCACTGGCAGCAGCAACCGTGGTTTTGCCTCGATGGACGAGGACAAGCAGCGCGCGATCGCGTCGAAAGGGGGGCGCGCCGCCCACGCATCCGGCAATGCACACCAGTTCAGCCCGGATGAGGCCCGCGTGGCCGGCCGCAAGGGTGGTGAAGCCATCAGCCAGGATCGCCAGCACATGGCCGCGATCGGGCGTGAAGGTGGCCATGCCCGGCATGCCGCCACCCGTCAGCAACAGCAACAGCAACAGCAACAGCAGGACATGCCCGGCAACCCTGACGGCAGCCAACAGGGTTGAGCGATCACTGCCCGCGTCGAAGGGCGGATCAGCCGCAGTCTTCAAGTCAGCGGTGGGCGAGGATGTTCAACAGGCGCCCGAACGGGTCGCGCACGTAGAAGCGACGCACGCCCCATGGCTCTTCGGCCGGGCCATATTCAAGAGCGATGTTCGCGCGTCGCAGGCGTTCAAGCACGCCCTCCAGGTCGTCCACTTCGATCGAAAGATCCGGCACCGGCGTACCCGATCCACCTTCGCTGGCAATGCTGAGCTGTGCCAGTGCAGTGCCCTGCCCCCCGTAGGTGACGATCCAGCCGTGGTCCATGACGATGTCCATGCCGAGAATGTCGCCGTAGAACGCAGCCGCCTGCGCAGGATCGGCACTGGCGATGTTGGCGACGACGCGTTTTACAGCCATGTGGCCGCTCCAGACGATCACGACCGCGGACCACGTGCCTGCGGCCGGGTGGAAAGGGGGCCTTGGATCGGGCCCCCCAATGCGAACGGTATGCAGGCCTCAGACGGCGCCGCACCTGTCCATGACACAGCGATCGTATTCGAACTGGCACTCCATGGCATCACCGCCGCCGGAAACGCAGGCCTGGTACGCCTTCCAGCACGGGAAGTCGCACGGCTGCACCGGACCGGCCACTGCCACCGAACCGGTACACGCAAGTGCAAACACTGCAGCAGCGATCACTTTCCTGATGACTCGCATCGATATCACTCCCTGATAGGCCTGGTGACTCCAGGCCGCATCACCCTACCCGCGTGTGCGGGAGAGGAAGTGAAAGCACCAGTTCAGCTTGCCAGCAGCTGTAGATGGCGCAGCTGCGCGCGCAGCTCCGCGATGTCGTGCCACGGCAGTATCGGCGAGTTCCCGCGCTCATCGGGAGGGTTGCCGGGAAGACCATCCGACCAGCCACCCGCGCCCACCAGCGGCAGCAACGGCCGCTTGTGCAGCCAGGCCAGACATACCTCGGAAATCGTACCTGCGCGCCCGCCGATGACGATGCAGGCATCGCCGGCCAAGGCCATGATCAGGTTGCGGGCATCGCCCATGCCGCAGGGCACCACCACCGTTGCCGGCCAGTCCGCTGCGGGCATGCTGCCTTCCGGAATCACACTCAGCACCGTGCCGCCAGCTGCGACTGCATGCTCGGCTGCCACCCGCGTGGCCGGGCTGCCGCAGCCGCTGACCAGGGTGATCCCACTTTCGGCGAGGAATCTCCCCGCCTGTGCAGCAAGGTCGAATGCCGGTGAGCCGGGGTCGGCACTACCAAGGATCGCGATCTGGGGCTTGCGGAAGGATGGTGTCATGGCGCGACCTGGCAATGGGAAGAGAAGCAGGGAGGCAGAGTCGATCAACACAGCGCGCTCGATTGCCCGAGGCGGGACAGTATCACGCTCATCCATCCCTCTCTGATGCTGGCTGCTCACTCCACGACCGTCGCAGCATCGCCAAGCCAACCAGGCTCAGCGCCGGCAGCAGCAGTCCATAGGCCACCAGCGGCCAGACCGTGTCGCCCGGCAGCAGCAGCGTCGCGAGCGTGCCAAGCGTGGCCACGATCAGGCTCTGCACGGCGTAGTACAGCGCCACCGCCGTGCCGGAAGCATCGGAAAAATCGCGCAAGGCACCGTTGGCCGCAACCGCAACGACCATCACGATGCCGATGGCGACCAGCCACATCGGCAGCACGACACTGGCAGATGACGGCGGCAGCATCGCCGCCATCGCCATGACCAGCACGCCGCCGATCATCACCATCAACCCACGCAGGAAGCTGCCACCCATGCCCCATCGCCCGATGAACCACGCGGCAAAGCGCGAGGTAACGATCATCACCAGCGCAACGGTCGCGAAGGCCAGGCTGAAGCCCATCGGCGAATAGCCTGCGCGCCCCATCAGCACACGCGGGGCGATCGAGAAGAACACGAAGAACGTGCCCATCGCTGCACTGAATCCAAGTGCGTGGACCCAGAACCCGGCATTGCCGAGGATGCGTGCGAAGGCTGGCGATGCGTGGCCGTGCTGTGGTGGCCGCGTTTCCTGCCAGCCCCGGCATGCACGCGCACCCGCCAGCAACCCCAACACACCCAGCGCGATGAAGATGGCCCGCCAGCCCAGCGCGTAGGCGATCAACGCGCCTAGAATAGGGCCGAGTGCCGGCACGAATGCCAGCATCGAGGCGAACAGACCATAGAGCGTGGCACCCTCGGCCGTATCGGCATACACGTCGCGCACCGTGGAGAAGGTAGCCACCAGTGCGGCCGACGCCCCAACCGCTTGCACGCCGCGCCACGCAAGGAACGCCCCACCACCACTACACGCGGCGAGCGCGAACGACGCCAGCGTGAACAGCAACGCGCCCATCAGCAGCACAGGCCGTCGCCCGATCCGGTCCGACAGCGGGCCGAAGATCAGCTGACCCAGCCCGAGTACGAGCATGTACAGACTCAGCGTCAACTGGATGATGGCAGGCGATGTGCCGAGTGCATCCGGCATGGCCGATACAACAGGCAGGTAGATATCCATGGCCAGCGAGGCCAGGAGGTCGAAGGGAGCCATCAACGCGATGGCGGCCGGCAGGGAATGGGCCCAGCGAAGGGCCTTTCGATCAGACATGGGGAAACATCCGCTCAGGAGGAAATCCGGCGGTGATCAACCCATTGCGTGGAATCCGCAGGAAAAGACCACCGCAACAACGTGCGTACCGTTGTTGCGGCTCAGCGGACTGTCTGCGGACCGTTCCCGTTGTTCATCTGATGATCCGGTGGAAGATCGAATACGGCCAGTGTAGCAAGGCAATTAGGGGTAACCGGCAACGGCGTCCGGCACGGCGTCAGGGCAAGAGCAGCATGTCGATGCGTCTGGAGGGCGTGCACCGCACCTGCTCGATGAGCCGGCGGACCACCGGCGAGGTTTCCTGTTCGCGGTACAGCGCAGCGATGGTCGAGGCGATGACCGGCCCCGCGATCGGCAGATAGACCACGCCCGGCAGCAGCAGCGTGCGCTGCAGTACCGACGGTACGATCGCCACCGCCCCATCGCCCACCGAGACCTGCGCGAGTACGGCGGCAAGATGGCCGGGACGGGAGCGGATGTCCGGCACGAATCCGCCACGGCGGGCGACTTCCAGCGTGCCTGCCGGCTGCTCCGGCATGATGAATGCCTCCTTTGCCAGCAGCGCCGGCTGCACCGGCGACGCCGCGCGGGCCAGCGCGTGCGATGCCGGCAACGCTACGCAGAACTGGTCTTCGATCAGGATGTGCGAACCGAGCGCATCGGGAATTTCCATAGGAAGCCTGCAGAACACCACATCGATGCGACCGTCCAGCAGCAGGTCCGGCAGGTCGGCCATCGGCCATTCGCCGACCTGCACAACCACATCGGGCGAGGCGCTGCGGAACCGCTGCAACTGCTCCTGCAGCGCGCCCGCATGGACCGCCGAACCCACATAGCCGATCTCGATCCTGCCGATCTCGCCGCGACCGGCGCGGCGGCCCACGGCCTCTGCCTGCTCGAACTGGCGGAGCACGTTGCGCGCTTCGGCCAGGAAGATCGCGCCGGCCGAGGTCAGTGTGACCTCGCGTCGGCTGCGATCGAACAAGGGCGTACCCAGGCGACGCTCGATCTCCTGGATCTGCACGCTCAGCGTCGGCGTAGCGATGCCCAGGCGCAGCGCGGCGCGTCCGAAATGCAGCTCCTCGGCCAGTGCGACGTAGTACTGCAGATGTCGACGGTCCATGCGCGCCCGGTCGTTAGGTTTGACCTAACGTACTTCAAGAACACGGGCAATGAAACAAACGATCGAAGCTGCTTGAATGGGGATTCTTCTTCCACCCGAGTACCTGGTGCCCCTCTCCCCTCCCCGCCGCAGGCCGCCCAACTGGATCCTGATCATCGCCTCGCTCGGCTGCACGATGACGGTGCTGGAAACCAACGCCGTGGCCGTTGCGTTGCCGACCATCGCGCGGGACCTGCAGGCTGACTTCGCCGACATCGAATGGGTGATCAGCTGCTACATCCTGTCCTTCACCTCGCTGCTGCTCCCCGCCGGTGCCATTGCCGATCGCCATGGTCGCAGGCGCGTGCTGCTGATCGGCATCGCACTGTTCGCCATCTCATCGCTGACCTGTGCGTTGGCACCTACGGCCAGCGCCCTGTATGTGGCCCGCGCGTTCCAGGGCGTGGGCGCGGCCTTCCTGCTGGCGCCGTCACTGTCGGTGATCGGCCACGAGTTCCACGAGGGCAAGCAACGCGACGATGCCTGGGCCTTCTGGGGCACGGCAATGGGCATGATGATGGTGCTCTCGCCACTGATCGGCGGGCTGTTGTCCTCGCTGTGGGGATGGCGATCGGTATTCATCGCGATCCTGCCCTTCCTCGCCTTCCTGGCCTACGGCGCGATCCGCTGGGTTCCCGACTCCGCCGACACGGTGGTACGACCGCTCGATCCGCCCGGCATCATCACCTTCAGCATGGCGATCTTCGGCATCGTGTTCTTCCTCGTGGAAGGACTCGCGCAGGGATGGACATCGGGGGTGGCGCTGGCCGGCCTGGGCCTGGGCGTCGCAATGGGTGCGCTGTTTGCCTGCATCGAACTCAAGCGTCGGCATCCGATGGTCGACCTGCGGCTGCTTGCCAGCCCGCGTTTCGTCGGTGCACTCATCGCCATGATCGGCTACGCGGTCAGCGCGCAGGTGATGGCCTCGATGCTGCCGCAGTACCTGCAGAACGGCGTCGGCCTGAGTGCCCTGGCCACGGGTGCAGGCATGCTGCCGTTCGCTGCGGCGATGCTGCTGTTCCCCAGCGTTGGCAGGCGCCTGGGCCGACGGTTCTCGAGCGAGATGGTGCTGGCCACCGGCCTGTCGGTCACTGCCGCTGGCAACGCGCTGGCCGGTATCGGCGCGTGGCACCACATGCCGACGGTGGCGCTGCTGGCGATGGTCATCATCGGCGCAGGCGGTGGCATCCTCAACGGCGAAACCTCCAAGGCCATCATCGGCTCGGCACCTCGTGACCGCGCAGGCATGGCCTCGGGCATCAGCGCCACGACGCGCTTCGTCGGCATCCTGCTCGGCTTCACGGTGCTCTCCAGCGCCTTGACCGTCGGCATCCGCGCCGGACTGTCAGCACGCGTTCCCGCCGACGACGTCATGCGCCTGGCTGACAGCATTGCCACGGGTGCACTGACCAAGGGAGCCTCGATCGATCTCGCACGGGCGATCTACAGCCAGGGGTTTGCCACATCCCTGTGGACCGCCGCCGTTGCAGCGACGCTGGCCAGCCTGTCCGTTGCCCTGCTAAGGAAGCGTGATTGACGGCAGGTGGTAGCAGGCGCAGAAACGGCCAGGGCAGCACGAAGCTGCCCTGGCCGTGGCGATGTGGGGGCGATCGCCAGATGCGATCAGGCAGCCTTCATCGCGTGCTTGCGATCACGCATCACCGCATGGCATTCCTGCACGTCCGGCAGCCACTGGGTCACTTCCTGGCGCACCGACGGCGGCAGGTCGTTGTCCTTCAGCACGTCCTTGAACGCGCCCAGCAGGCGATCCTCGGACTCCTCAAGTTCGGCCACGTAGCCGTAGTTGGTATCGCCGAAGGCAGCGCGCACCTTGCCGTAGAACTGCTGCATGGAACCGACCATGGTGCCGTGCTCGGCCGGCTTGCCACCGGTGGCGGCCACCGAGCTGCTCAGCGAGGACACGATGCGGCCCTTTACCCCGGCGATGCGGACGAACAATGCCGACAGCTCGGCATCCTTCACCTTCGTTGCGGCTTCCTCGTAGAAGGACTTGCCATCACGTGCGATCTCGATCAGGTCGTTGAGGCGATGCTCGATGGTGGACTGGGTGCTCATGTGTAGTCTCCTCGTTGGGGAAAGGACAACAGTGGTATCCGTTGCCTGCCACACCAGACTGGCCGAACGCGCGTGGTTCGCGGGTGAGCACCGATTGATGCGGCGATCATGCTGCCCAACGGCACCCCACTGGATCACGCGGGCGACGCGGCGTCTTCACTGCATCTGAATCCCACGAGCGGCCGCACGATATTCGCGACAGGATGTCTAGTCCACAGCCACCCTCACCACATGGCTGATGCCACGATGGAACATCTTCGCGTAGGGGCAGACCCGCTCGGTGTTGCGCACCAGTTCGGCTGCACGTATCGGGTCCATGCCAGGCAGGCACACCACGATCTCGGCCGACAGCAGGTACAGACCGTCCACGGGATCGCGTGCGAACGTCACCGCTACTTCGATGCTCGGGTCGACCAGTTCCAGCCCCGCACGCGCAGCCACCAGCACCATCGCGCCGTGGAAGCAGCCGGCGTAGCCCGCCGCCAGCAGCTGCTCGGGATTGGTACCGCCACCGGCTCCCCCCAGCTCGGCAGGCAACCGCAGGTCCACCGACAGCGCGCCATCATCCGACCGCACCACGCCCGACGCGCGGCCGTGGCCGGCCGCGCCACCGCAGACCCGCACCCGTCCGGTATACAGCGGGCGCACCTCATCACCGCGGTACTTGTCGAGCACGCTGGTCGAAGGAGGCTTCAGCTCGGTCATGGCAGGCTCCTGCAGCGGAAGACACACATGAAGCGCGTATCCACCACGGATCAGGCCGGCTGACCCTGCGCCAGCCCGGACTGCTGCAACCAACGCTCGAAGCCGATGGTGCCGAGCCATGCCTGTCCCACCGGTACCAGGGTGTCCTGCTGCAGCTGCGCACCGAAGTAGCGCGCCTGGGTATCGCCGATCACCTCGCGTGCATCACCGGTCGCCTGCAGGAAGCGATGGGCCAGCGCCGCCATCGATTCGCGCTCCGGTCCCGCGATCTCCACCACGCCATTGACCGGCGCCTGCTGTGCGATGCGCGCAACGGCATCGGCCACATCCTCGGCGGCGATCGGCTGCACTGCGGCGGTAGGCAGATGCAGGGTCTGGCCATCACCGGCGGCCTGGATGATGCCCGGCAGGAACTCGAAGAACTGCGTCGAGTGGATGATCGTGTACGCCAGGCCCGAATCACGGATCAAGCGCTCCTGGGCGATCTTGCCGCGGAAATAGCCGCTGGCCGCCAGCTTGTCGGTACCCACCACCGACAACGCAACATGGTGGCGCACGCCTGCCAGTGCCGCGGCCGCCAGGATGTTGTGGCCGGCAGTCACGAAGAACGACAACACCGCGGCATCTTCGAACGAGGGCGAGTTGGCAAGGTCGACCACGACCTCGGTGCCTTCCATCGCAGCGGCCAGGCCTTCGCCGCTCAGCACATCGATACCGGTGGAAGGTGCAGCGACGACGATCTGATGGCCTGCCGCATGCAGGCGATCAACCACCTTGCTGCCGATACGGCCGGTGCCACCGATGACGAGAATCTTCATGACAGGTCTCCTGGAGCGTGGACGGTGCGGATGGGGTTGCATGCTAGGAACGCGTCGGCCTTGGCAGTAGATCCGCAGCGGGCCACGCACTGTTGCCGCATCGGCACCAATACGCTCATGCCCATGCCGCCGCATCGCGCTGCACCGCCGCCTGCTGTTGCGCCTCCCAGTGCGAAAACACATCCAGATCCAGCGAACGTATGCGTTGGGTGCTGAATTCGATGAACGCGCGGATCCGCTTGGGCAGCTGGCGTCGGCTGAGATAGCACAGGTAGTGGCCGCGATCGTGGGGCGCGTAGCGGTCCAGGCAGGTCAATACAGCACCTCTGCGCAGCGCATCGCTTACCTGGTAGCTGGGCAACTGGGCGATCCCCAGCCCGTCGATCACTGCCTGCAGCACAAGATCGGCATCATTGAACACCACCTCCGCCGGCGGCTGCAGATTCACATCCTGGCCGTCCACGCGGAAATCCCAGCGTTGCAGGCGCCCGCCGGGCAGGCGTCGGCCGATGCACGCGTGGGCGGACACGGCCTCGACCTGCTCCGGCAGGCCGTGCGCCTTTGCATACGCAGGCGACGCACAGATCACCAGCTGCATGGGTACCAGCTGTTTGGCGATGACCTGGCTGTCTTCCAGCACTCCATCGCGGAAGGCCACATCGATGCGGTCTGCTGCCAGGTCCGGCACCTGCTCGTCCAGCAGCAGCTCCACCGAGACCTGCGGATGCTCCGCACGGAAGGCAGACAGCAGCGGCGCGATCACCCGGCGTCCGAAGCCATGGGTCGCACTGATCCGCAGATGCCCGCGCGGCGGCCCCTCACGCAGATCGCGCATTTCGTCCAGCGCCTGCAGGATGCTCGCAACGCCCGGGCTGCAGCCCTCCAGGAACATCTCACCTTCGCGGGTCAATGTTGTCGAACGCGTGGTACGCAGGAACAGGCGCACGCCCAGCTGTCCCTCCAGCTTCTGCACGCTGCGGCTGACCGCCGAACGACCAATGCCAAGGCGATCTCCTGCACGGGCAAAGCTGCCTTCAGCGGCTACCGCGATGAACGCCAGTACGCCGGCGTAACTGGTGGAAAAGGACGCATTGAGGGAATCACGGCCGTCGCTGGCCAGACAGGACTGCGGCATGACGTTCATGGTGTTCCAGGCTCCAGGGAGTCGCGTCGGGCGAGCAGGTGGGCGCGTGCATGGTCCAGGCGCTGGCGGCACGTCGTCAGGTCCAGCCCCAGCAGGGGCACGATGTCTTCGACGCCCGCACCCAGCACGTCATGCAGCAACAGCACGGCCCGCATGTCCGGCGGCAGTTCGTGCAACGCGGCAAGGAAGGCCTGCCAGACCCGTTCACTGGCGGGGCAGACTGCACGGTGCGGGGCAGATGAGGTGTCCATGCCCGGCAGACGGGCGAGCACCGGTACCTGTGACAGGCCATTGGTGATTTCTGCACAACACCGCGCGGCCCTGCCCCCGCCTACCGGGCCTCGGTCAGCGGACGTAGCCTCGCTGCGTCCCTCAACTCCCTCCGGAACATCGCCATGAACCAACGCCTGGACTACGCCGCGCAGTCGCCCGAACTCTTCAGGAAGCTCGGCACCTTCTCGCATGCCGCGCACAACGGTTCGATCGAAGCGGCCATCGTCGACCTGGTCAACATCCGCGCTTCGCAGCTCAACGGCTGCGGGTTCTGCCTGGACATGCACGTGAAGGAAGCGACGATCCGCGGCGAGCGCCCACTGCGCCTGCACCATGTCGCGGCGTGGCGCGAATCGAACCTGTTCAGCGCGCGCGAGCGTGCCTGCCTGGCGTGGACCGACGTGCTCACCCACCTGCCTGCGCAGGGTATTCCGGACGACGTGTACGAGCGCGTGCGCAGCCAGCTGTCCGAACAGGAAATCGTCGATCTGACCTACGCGGTGATGGCGATCAACGCCTGGAACCGCGCCAACGTCGCCTTCCGTACGAAGCCCGGCTCGCTGGACCAGGCCTTTGGCCTGGACAAGGCCGGCCTGGCCTGAGCTTCGACTGCACACGTTCCTGCTGGAGACCTGCCATGCGTTCGCTCCGTTCCTTCGCCCTGCTGGCCCTGTTGCCGTTGACCAGCATTGCCGCCACACCGCCGCCGAGCGCGCCCGAGCCCATCGTGCGCGAGGTCATGACCCGTCCGTTGCCGGAGCAGCCGGGCAAGGAAGCACTGATCCTGACGGTGCAGTACCCACCCGGCGGCGCCGATCCCGTGCACCGGCACGATGCCCATGGCTTCGTCTACGTGCTGCAGGGCCGCATCGTGATGGGCGTGGCCGGCGGCCGCGAGGTGACCCTCGGCCCCGGCGAAGCCTTCCATGAAGGACCGGACGATCTGCACACCGTGGGCCGCAATGCCAGCCAGACCGAACCTGCCACGTTCGTCGTGTTCCTGATCAAGGACATCGGCAAGCCGGCGGTGCTGCCGCCGCACTGACCGCCTCCGGTCCGGCGCAACACCAGCCACCTTCACAGGTCTGCCGATGTCACAATCGGCGGACCTGTCCCGTCTCTGCTGGCATGGACGACCCCACTGCACTGTTCACCCGCCTACGTCCGCGCCTGTTCGGCGTGGCCTACCGCATGCTCGGCTCCTCGCACGAGGCCGAGGACGTGGTGCAGGACGTGTGGCTGCGCTGGCACGGCGCCAACCAGCAGGACATCGAGAACGCCGAAGCCTGGCTGGTGGCCACCACCACCCGCCGCGCCATCGATGGCCTGCGCCTGGCGCGGCGCACGCGCGAGCACTATGTCGGCATGTGGCTGCCCGAGCCGCTGCTCACCGAAGACACCGGCACACCCGAGTACATGCTGGAGACGGCCAGCGACCTGTCGGTGGCCTTCCTCAATGTGCTGGAGCGGCTGGCGCCGGACGCACGTGCCGCGTTCCTGCTGCACGATGTGTTCGACCAGGATTACGACGTGGTGGCACGCACGCTGGACAAGACCGAAGCCGCCTGCCGGCAGATCGTGCACCGCGCACGCCTGCAGCTGCGGCAGGAGCGACCGCGCTACAACGTGCCGCAGGACGTGCACCAGAAACTGATGCGGCGTTTCGCCGAGGCCATCGCCAATGGCGACTTCAGGACGATGAAAACCCTGATGGCCGAATCGGCAGTGCTGATCGGCGATGGCGGCGGCATCGTCACCAGTTTCCCGAAACCGATGGTCGGCGGTGCACGCATCGCGCAGCTGCTGTATGCCCCGCACCTGCGTCGCAAGGACCAGCTGCGGATGGTCCCGAGCGTGATCAATGGACGACTGGGGTTGCTGCGTTACTTCGATGGCGTGCTGGAATCGGCCATGGCCTTCGATACCAACGGCGAGCAGATCGTGCAGATCCTGGTGCAGCGCAATCCGAACAAGCTGCAGAGCCTGAAACAACCAGCCTCGATCCAGTAGATCCACGCCATGCGTGGATGCTGTTGGCTTCACGCAAAGCACAGCCACGCATGGCGTGGCTCTACTGGCGGGCTCTCTACCCTGCATGGATCCAGTAGATCCACGCCATGCGTGGATGCGGTTGGCTTCCTGCAAAGCACAGCCACGCATGGCGTGGCTCTACTGGTGGGCTCTCCACCCTGCATGGATCCAGTAGATCCACGCCATGCGTGGATGCGGTTGGCTTCCTGCACAGCACAGCCACGCATGGCGTGGCCGTACCGCCCTTCTCGCGCCGCCTGCCTGAGGGCTGCGCCTGCCGCTACTTCTGCTGCAGGAACGCCAGCAGGTCCTGGTTGACCTTGTCCTTGTGGGTCTCGGTCAGGCCATGCGGCGCACCCGGGTAGACGATCAGCCTGGCACCTTTGATCAGCTTGGCCGACATCCGTCCAGCCACGTCGATCGGCACGATCTGATCGTCGTCGCCGTGGATGACCAGGGTGGGCACATCGAACTTCTTCAGGTCGCCGCGGAAGTCGGTCGCCGAGAACGCCGCGATCGAGTCGTAGGTGTTCTTCTGGCCACCCAGCATGCCCTGCGCCCACCATGCATCGACCATCGCCTGGTTGACCTTTGCACCCGGCCGGTTGAATCCATAGAACGGGCCGGACGGAATGTCCTTGTACAGCTGCGAACGGTTCTCCCGCTGTGCCTTGCGGATGCCATCGAACACTTCGATCGGCACGCCGCCGGGATTGTCTGCGGTCTTCAGCATGAACGGCGGCACCGAACTGATCAGCACGGCCTTCTTCACACGGCCTGTTCCATGGCGGCCGATGTAACGCGCCACTTCGCCACCGCCGGTGGAGAAACCCACCAGCGTGACGTCCTTCAGATCCAGCGTGTTGATCACCGTGGCCAGATCATCGGCATAGTGATCCATGTCATTGCCGTCCCACGGCTGGCTGGAACGACCGTGGCCGCGGCGGTCGTGGGCGACCACGCGATAACCGTGGTCGGCCAGGAACATCATCTGCGATTCCCAGCTGTCCGAATCGAGTGGCCAGCCATGGCTGAAGGTCACCACCGGCCCGTTCTTCGGGCCCCAGTCCTTGTAGTACAGCTGCACGCCATCGGCGGTGGTGATGATGCTGGCGGTGCGCGCGACAGCACTGGGGGCGGACGGGTGTGCCGGCTCGGCGGCCTGGGCCGACAGGCCCGCCTGCATCGACAGGGCCAGGACAGTTGTGGCGAGCGTGCGGGTAACGATTTTCATGGTGGACCTCCAGCGGATGGGTGGGTTTCGACAGGGGCTACTGTGCGCCCCTGGCCGGGACCATTGGTTACGTGAAGTCCAGAAAACTTGATCAGAAATCCCAGAACACCGGCACCCAGCGGAACGCCTCGTCCTCGCGGGACACGCGGCCCACCGACGGGAACGGCAGGTGCGTGGCCACCAGCATCTCGCCGGTCCCGGCCAGCGCGTCCAGCAGCTCGATGCGCACGCGCGCCGCTTCTTCCGGGTCGTGCTCGAAGCCGTTGTGCCAGTTCGGTTGATCGAAACCGACCGCGAACACCGCATCACCCGCAAAGGTCAGCGCCTGGCCACCCGAGGCAACGCGTACTACGCAGTGGCCCGGCGTGTGGCCACCGGTGCGGCGCGCGACCACACCCGGTGCGATCTCCTGCTCGTCCTCGAAGGTATGCACGAAGCTGCCGTACTCGGCCCAGAAATGCGTGGCGGTCGACCGCAGCGCGTCCGGGAACCCTTGCGGCATGTTGGTGCGGGTGAAGTCGGGCGATTTCCAGAACGCCACTTCCGATGCCGCGACGTGGATCTTCAGGTCCGGCCGCAGCTGCGCCTTCACCCCGTCCACCAGCAGGCCGCCGATGTGATCCATGTGCATGTGGGTGATCACCACATCGGTGATCTCGCGCAGGTCGATGCCAGCGGCGCCGAGGCGACGGATCAACTGCCCAGCGCGCGGCAGCTGCAGGTCCGGGTCCATGCCCAGGCCGGCGTCGATCAGGATGGTGCGCTCACCGCTGTGCACCACCATCACGTTCAACGCCCAGTCGAACGCATCCTGCGGCAGGTACATCTCGTCGAACCATTCAGCACGCTCGGATGCCTGCACGTTGTGGCCGAGCATCTGCGTCGGCAACGGCAGCACGCCGTCGCTGACCACGAGCACGTCGATGTCACCGACTTTCAGCGCATAGCGCGAGGGAACAAGCTCGTCGAGCGCGGGCGCGACAGGAGTAGTGGTGTTTTCCAGGCTGAACATGAGGCGATCTCCACGAAGGTTGGCTGGCGGGCAAACAGGCAGGGCTGGCTGGCATTTCCGGGGCAAGCCTTCGCACGGCGCAGGGCATGGCGTTGCCGGGCAGCAATGCCCAGCAGCACAGCGCTACCTGGTTCGATTGAAGGCAAGATCCACGAGCTGTCGTGGACCCGGAGCACGGCAAGGGCCGTGTGGGATCAGCGTAGGCAACGCAGGGAGCGGGCAGTAGGCCCGCAGGCGGGCTCGCAGCGTTGCCTTTTGGGAAGCAGTGGGCGGCGCGGTTCCCCACCTGTCGACTGCCGCACGGTGAGCTGTGCTCAGCCGTCCTTGCCCATCAACCAGCGAATGGCCTGTGGGAACGAGGTCTTCCAGTCGTCCGGATAGAAGTGACCACCCTGATGGGTACGCGACCTGAGCTCGTTGCCATCACTGAAAAGGGCGCGGAAATCCGCACTCATCTTCTGGTTGGCCGGCCCTTCCTGTTCGCCATTGATGACGAACACCCGCTTGCCGTGTGCGCTGCTCTGCGTAGGCACCGGCTGGCGCCAACCGCCCGGCGACACCAGCAATGCACCGGCGTAGTCATCGGGGTGCTGCGCCAGCAATGCACCGGCATGCTGCGAGCCTTGCGAGAAGCCCATCAGATAGACCTGCCTGCGGTCGATGCACTGGCGTGTGGCCAGCTGCTCCAACCCCTTCTGCACCACCTTGTGCGTGCCCTCATACGGGCCGGTCCAGCTGAAGCTGTCGAACGACTCGCGCATCTCCGTGCCGTTGATGCCCAGCAGCACCACACCGGCATCGGCCAGCGGCTGCTTGCTGCTGTCCAGGTGGCCGTTGATGCCGTAGCCGTGCAGCCACACCAGCACCGGCGCACAGGCCGGCATCGCAACACCCCTGGAAGGTTGCAGCACCGAGATGGCACCCACCTTGCCCGCCGACACCTTCGTGTAGCGCGCCTGCGTGTTGGCCAGCACCTGCTTGAAGAACGGCGTTGCGCGCAGGTGCTCGAAGTCATCGTTGTCGGCCAGCGCGGGCGCGAACCACATGCCACGCTCATCGGCTTCACGCAGATAGCGCTCGGCCAGCGCATCGTCACCGCGGCGAGCGAACAATGCCGCTGCGTGGTACGGCGCCTGCGCCAACCTGGGGTCTTCGCGGGTTGCGGCCAGATAGAGCGCCAGCGACTGCAGCAGCGTGGCGTCGTCTTCCTCGGCCTTCTCCATCAGTTCCTGCGCATCATCGGCGTTGATCAGGGCATTCAGCACCGGGCTGATCGACTTGAACGCGATGGTCGACGCGCTGTCCTGTTCGTCGGCGCGTGCACTCGTCGTGCAGACAGCCAGCGCCAGGAGAACAGCAAGAGCAGACAGCTTGGGCATGGAAATCTTCCGTGATTGCGGCGACGCGCGGGGCGCGCAGTCTAGCAACCTCGGGGCCGACCAGATCAGCGTGCACTCAACCGTAGGCAGGATGGCTGCCGGTAAGCACGCCCATCGAGAACGCGTAGCCCGCTTCTTCCAGCAACAGCCGCATGCGCAGTTCCGCGCGGCGTGGAACGCACAGCCCGCTGGGTGCGTACAGCGCATAGACGAAGCCGGCGCCTTCCACGTGTTCACGCCGGACCGAGCAGTTGTTGGTCTCGGCGGCATCGGACCACACGGCCCGCAGCTTCTCCGGACCGATGGACTGGCCGTTGCGCAGGCGGAACGTCAGCCAGCGCACGCCCAGCGGCGGATGGTAGGTCAGCTTAGCCATTGCGCACCTTCAATACGGCGGCGGAGATGGTCCAGGACGCCCGGCTGCAGATCGGGATGCTCGTTGCGCGTGGACGCCGGCAGATCGATGCGGACAGCGCCGTTGACCAGCGCGGGGGGATCGGTGTGCAGGTCAATCCACCATCCATCGGGAAGGCGAAGCCCGTGTCCGTCCCTATCATAGAGGTTGATCTGAAAAGACATGACGCTCGCTCCCATTGGAATTCGAGCATACGCCTGCGCAATGTCACTCCAGACTGCGACCCGTCGACGCGCTCTCCTCAACGCGCTTGACGCAGACGAAGACGAACGCCTCGTCCTGCTGCACCTTCAGGAAGGAATCCAGCCATCGTGCAGCAGCGCCGCGATTGCCGATCACGCCACCGAGTTCCTCGGTAAGGCAGCGCGCGCACTCCATCCCACCCGGACTGGGCGCCTGGCAGGCGCGGCAGCGCGCCATCGTCGTCGTTCTTGCTGGACGGCACTGGTACATGATCTTCGTCATCAGGCTTACCGCACGGGCATGTGATGGCATCAGCGCGCTTCCCGAACGTTGCACAGAGGAACGCCGCGCAACGCGCGGCCTCTTCTTCGCTTACTGCTCAGCGACGGGCGTCGCGGCCCGGTTCGCTCTTCTGTTCCTGCCCGGACTTCTGCTGGGCACCTGGCTTTGCATCCTGCTGGACCTGCTGTTCCTGCTGGCGCTGCTTGCCGTCCTGCTTCTGGTCACCGCCCAGTTCGTTGCCATCGGTCTGCCCCTGCTGGGCAGCCTGCCTGGTATCGGTCGAGGCATTGTTGCGGTCGGACTGGCCTTGCGTGTTGTTGTTCATGTCTTGCTCCACCGCAGCGATCTGCTGCAACGCCACTGTGTGCGTCGGCCGGTTACGCAGCTGCATCGGATCGCGCCAATAATGAACAGCCGCCATGAACAGCCGTTGATGCACACGGGGTACTGACACGCCGAGGTGTACGTTGGCGTTCCAACAGGAGAAGTCTCATGGAACGCATCACCAACAAGGACTTCGTTGACGTCGAGCGCGAGCTGCAGCACTGGCAGGCCGCGTTCCAGACCGGCGATCTGCCCGCCATCAACTTCCGCCACGAGGTCGCACCGGTCATCCGCCTGGCGTGCGACATCTACGTCCGCAACCCACACGGCACGCGCACGGCGTGGCTCACCGATCTGCAATCACGGCTCGCATTGCGCACCAGCCTGCGTGGCCACCCGGGCTCGGCGGAAATGGCGATGGGCTGCTGGGCCCGACTGTCCGGGCCGGCATTGGTCCCGCAGGCAGGCTGAAGCGTCCTGCGCGAAGCTCACTCCTCGCCTGCGTGCAGGTTGCCTTCCTGCATCAGCTGATCGTTCAAGCGGTTCACCAGCGCAATCACAGCATCGGCCAGGGCACGCGCATCGGCGATGGAGCCATGGAAAGCGATGCGGGTGCCCTCCACCCTCACTGCCGCCAATGAAAGCTGCGACGCCAGCGTCGCGCATTGCTGCAGGAAGCGGTCAGTCCACTGTTCATCGGGCGCCTGATCCAGAAGCGCTGTGATCGCTTCATCGGCAGCGGCATCGACCTGCTGGTGAAGCCGCGGCACGTCGAACCCAACGATCCGCGGCAGTCTGGACGTGCTCACGTACTTCCCCAAGGGTGTGCAGAAGGGCAGTATCGCGTCACCACGCATCCCACGCGAACCGCGCCATGTGAACCGTTCATCCTGCCGGCCATGGCCTGCGTGCCCGGAGATCACCTGTGTCGATTCCAGGGTCCCTCGCACGTCGGTGGAAAGAAGGCCGGCCAACCAGCTCGGCTATCGCCGATGGACATCCCGATGACCCCGATCCTGACCGCATTCAAGCACTCCCCGGACCGTGGCCAGGGCCTGGCCCGCGACATGCGCGTGCGCTGGGCGCTGGAAGAACTGGGCGTGGCGTACGACGTCCATCTGCTCTCCTTCGGGGAGATGAAGCAGCCGGCGCACCTGGCACGGCATCCCTTCGGGCAGATTCCCACCTACGAAGATGGCGAACTTGTGTTGTTTGAATCAGGCGCGATCGTCCTGCACCTGGCCGAACAGCACCCCGGGTTGCTGCCCGCCGATGCGAGCGCGCGCATGCGTGCGATCACCTGGATGTTCGCCGCACTGAACACCGTCGAGCCGCCGATCGTCGAACGCTCCATGG
Organism: Stenotrophomonas sp. YIM B13575; assembly: GCF_042787595.1. NCBI lineage: Bacteria > Pseudomonadati > Pseudomonadota > Gammaproteobacteria > Lysobacterales > Lysobacteraceae > Stenotrophomonas > Stenotrophomonas sp. YIM B13575. The sequence goes on from NZ_JBHZOP010000008.1 coordinate 24,567, forward strand.
CGTGGGTGCTGGAACGTGAGCAGCCATGGTATGCGCAGCGGCTGGTGATGCTGGACGAGCGCGTGCGCAGGCGCCTGGGTGAGCTGTCCGCGCGACTGGGCGATGCACCGTGGCTGGACGGAGACTTCAGCGCTGGCGACCTGTTGATGGTGTCGGTACTGCTGCGGCTGCACAGCAGCGGCATGGTCGATGAGTATCCCGCGTTGGCCGCCTACATCGCCCGCGCAACGCAGCGGCCCGCCTACCAGCGCGCGTTCGCCGCGCAGCTGGCGGCGTTCCAGAACCCGTAGCTCCACGCCGCTCCCAGTAGCTCCACGCCATGCGTGGAGAACGCCATCTGCCCACTGCAACCATTCCCCGGCGAATGGTGAACACCCCGTAAAACCGACGTCGCGCGTGCTGACACGTGCGCTGCACCATCACCTACGCTCGGGCTCCGCCCCCCGCCCGGAACCGGATCATGCCTTTGATTGCCATCGCGCTTGCCTCAGCACTGTCCGCCCTGCCTGACATCGGCTGGGAGCGCGAGCGGGCCGAAGATGCCCACCAGCTCATGCTGTGCCAGATCCACCGTGACCAGCTGGCCGATCGTGGGGAAGAGTCGCAGACCTACCAGCAGGCCAAGGCCGTCTGTGATCTGCTCGCCCGCGAGTACAAGCAGAACTGGGATTTCGACGCCCACGATGCGCTGGCTGCGGAGGCAGTGGACTTCTTCGACCTCCTGCAGCGCGGTGAGGCCACTGCCGTGCCACCGGGCAAGGCCGATCACGTTCTCGAGTGATCGCCGCCCTGTTGAAGATCAGAGGATGACGGCAGCAAACAGGCCGACAACCCCTGCCGTCGTCAGCAGGAACGAGAGCACTACCGAGCCAAGCGCACGCAGCGCCGATCCGCCATTCAAGGCTACGAAGGCCCGCGTGCGGGTCCACAGGTACCACACCACCGCCAGCGCGCCGATGGCGGGTGCGGTGAACGGGCCGGCCTGCATCGGCGAAGCGGCTGCCGCCTGCGCCAGTGCGAGTGCCACCACGAAGGGGCATGCGATGAACGCCTGGATGGAGAAAGGCTCGCGCAGCGTCTCGCGGTTCACGGGCAGCCGCTGGCGCCGAAGCGTGCCAAGCGCCGCGCCAAGTGCGTACACGCAGAACACGGCAGAGCGGGTGAGCAGTAACCCCTGCTCGCTGCTGAAAAGCAGCTGCCCTACCGGCGTACTGAGCCTGGGCGAAGACATGCGCAGTGCCATCTCCAGCGCATGGGCGATGGCCACCGACAGGATCAGCATCAGCACCGGGCTGATCGCATCGGAAAACCTGTGTTCCAGATCCTTGCCCAGCTCGCGGCGGGTGTAGAGCGCGACCTCGCCGGGGTGAATCAGTACCCGCCAGAACATCCGCGGATAGAACACCAGCCAGCCGACCAGCTCGTAGAGGAATTCTTCCAGCGATCGCAGCAGTCGTATGAGGTCCATGACCGCCGTGGATAGCGTGCGGGGCGTGAAGCGGGGATCACGGGGGGGATTCGCAGACGGAAGCCGCCGCCTCCAGCAGCGGCCCCACGGCAAGTGCTGGTGCCGGGCGTTCGGCGGGGAATGCAGCCGCGATTGCCTTGGCTGCGCGATCAGCGTGCGGCTGGGCATACCATGACGAATCGCTGGACAGTACTTTCCCACGCACTTCCCGTTCGAACCGGTACTGGCCCCAGTAGATGGCCAACGGTTCTTCCAGTGCGTTCAGCGGATTGGGCAGGGCCAGCGCACTCGGGCACAGCCGCGCGAACGCCGCCGCCAGCGCCTCCCGGTTGGCTGCAGGCTGCCCAGCCGACAGGAAGTGCGCGTACTCATGCAGCACGATCGGCGCCCAGTCATCCTGCACGTGCTGATCCGAGAACAGCACAATGGAGCCACCGCGCAGCTTGGCCTGGGTGCGGTTCGAATACGGCCACCACACGAATCGCACATGAAAGGTGGGGGCGGCCTCCACACCGTAGAAGGTGCGCAGGCGCGCGGCAAATGCGGCGGCCATCGGCGCCGCCAGTTCCTGGGTCAACGTCTCCTGTTGCTGGCTGAAGCGCGCCGTCCCGGTCAGCAGCGCGCGTGCGCGGGGCGCAAAGCGTGCATAGAAACGCCTCAGCAGTTCCCGGTCACCAGCCGCCTGTGCGGCGATGGCGGCCTCGGTGGCGGCAGAGAATGATGCCGCGTTCTGGAAGTAGCCCGTGTATGGGTCGCCAATGCGTGTATCGCTGCCGGCAAACAGGCTGTCTGCCAGAGGCCGCTTACCCTCGTCATTACGGGCCATCGGGGAAGTGCGTTGACGAAACCGTGCGTAAGTCTCGAGCGCAGCACGATCCTTCGCGTCCAACCCGAACCTGCGCTCCCAGTCCTGCTGGTAGATCGCGTTGGTATAGCCCGGCAGCCAATCGGGCAGGTTGTCCAACAGATTGAACAGATCAAAAGCTTCGTCGTAGCCCACCGTTACCAATGGAGGCGCATGCGGCGTCGAGCCTCCCGACCCGGCGCGTGCCCACTGGGGCGCCAGCAGAAGAATGGCGATGCACACGAAATGCACTGCCTGGGATCTGAATGACATCCGACATGCTCCTGGATGATCGGGTGGCCCGATTCGAGCATGGCGCCGAAGGTTCCACAACGTGACCATCGGCAGGGGCTGACAGGGCTCCGGCCTCGGCACTGCTCGTGGCCGATGCCGGCGCTGGCACGCCCCTCCCCCTCTTCACAACCCCGGGCAGATTGCCGCCGCGTATTCCATTGAAATGAAAACGTGCGAAACGAAGGAGATCCCGCTTTCCCGTCTCGACGAGCCCAGGCTCCAACGACACGAGGCTCCAAACAGGAGATGCGCTGATCGAGCCGCGGAGAACGAATCAGATTGTGCATTTCCAAGGTGAGGATCCATCGGAAGAAGGCCGCGCTGGCTCAGCTCCGAAGTGCAGCAGGGGGACGAGACGAATGGCAGCTCCCAACAGCGGCATGGGCACCATCACGAATGTAGGCACCAGGTAGGCACCAAACGAAAAAGGCACCGCAGAGCGGTGCCTTTTGATGGCCTAAGCCATTGAATGCAATGGTGGGCCCACCAGGATTCGAACCTGGAACCAAAGGATTATGAGTCCTCTGCTCTAACCGTTGAGCTATAGGCCCTGCGCAGCGTCACAGTGTAGTGGAGCACGGCCGGAGTCGGCTACTCAGCCGGCAGCAGCAACCACTTCGCCAACACGCTGCAGCCGTCTCTCCGCCATCCCCGCCAATCGCTCCATCTCCTGCAGATGCGCCTGGAACAGCGCCACCGCCTTCATGGCACCTTCCAGCCCCGTGCGGTTGCCACCGGCAAACCCCGCAACCAACTGCTCTCCTGACTGCGTCAGCAGCGCCAGCGTGGCCCGTCGGGCGAAGCCCAGCCGGTCTTCCCGTTCGTCCTGCATGACGTCCTCCCACGTCATCAACGGCGGGAAATCCAGGGCAGCGACAACAGGCACATCATGTTCAACAGCCTTCATGGCCAAGCTCCAATGCTCAACAGGGTTGATGCCGCAGATGCACGCAGTGCACGTGTCCCTGCAGCGCGTCTGCATCGGTGCCGGTGATCCCAGCCCGCCCACGAGGTGTGTTGAGCACCTGCGACGCCAGAGTGCGTTTGTCGCCCCGGAACGTCAAAGGGCGGATGCGTCACCGCCAACGGAAGCCTGCAGCAGATCCCCCAAAGAAAAACCCCGCCGAAGCGGGGTTTCTCTCGACAGAAGCCGTTGCCGAGCATGGCTCGGCACTACCTGGAGATCAATCGATATCCAGGAAGCTGCGCAGCTGCTCCGAGCGGCTCGGGTGACGCAGCTTGCGCAGGGCCTTCGCTTCGATCTGGCGGATGCGCTCGCGGGTCACGTCGAACTGCTTGCCGACTTCCTCGAGGGTGTGGTCGGTGTTCATGTCGATGCCGAAGCGCATGCGCAGCACCTTGGCTTCCCTCGGGGTGAGGCCGGCCAGCACGTCGCGCACGGTTTCAGACAGATTGATGTTGGTGGTGTTCTCGATCGGGGACTCCACGTTGGTGTCCTCGATGAAGTCGCCCAGATGGGAATCCTCGTCGTCGCCGATCGGGGTTTCCATCGAGATCGGCTCCTTGGCGATCTTCATCACCTTGCGGATCTTGTCTTCCGGCATGTCCATTTCCTTGGCCAGCTCCTCCGGCGTAGCCTCGCGGCCGTACTGCTGGAGCATCTGGCGGGAAATGCGGTTCAACTTGTTGATCGTTTCGATCATGTGCACCGGAATACGGATGGTGCGCGCCTGGTCGGCGATCGAACGGGTGATGGCCTGGCGGATCCACCAGGTCGCATACGTGGAGAACTTGTAGCCGCGACGGTACTCGAACTTGTCCACGGCCTTCATCAGGCCGATGTTGCCTTCCTGGATCAGGTCGAGGAACTGCAGGCCGCGGTTGGTGTACTTCTTGGCGATGGAGATCACCAGGCGCAGGTTGGCCTCGACCATTTCCTTCTTGGCCTTGCGCGCCTTGGCTTCGCCGTAGGCCATGGCACGGCTGAGTTCCTTCAGCTCGTCCAGGTCCAGCAGGGTGACCTTCTCGATATCGATGGTGGCCTGCTGCTCGGACACGATCTGGTCCTTCACTTCACGCAGCGCCGAAGACCACTTCTGCTTGCGCTTCAGTGCGTCTTCCACCCATTCCAGGTTGGTCTGGTTGCCTTCCCAGGAACGGATGAAGTCCTTGCGCGGCATGCGGGCAGTGACGGTGGCCAGGTTCAGCACGCGGCGCTCGTGGGCCTTGATGCTGCCCATGGTGTCGCGCAGCTGCTTGGTCAGCACGTCGGTCAGCGGCAGCGGCAGCTTCAGGGTGACGAACACCGCCGACATCTCCTCGCGGAGCTTCAGCAGGTTCTTCTTGTCGCCCTTGGCAACAGCCTTCTTGAAGGCGTTGAGGGCATCGCCCAGCGCCTGCATGCGCGCGGCGACTTCCTCCGGATCCGGACCGGTCGGTGCGGCTTCTTCATCGCCGCCGTCGACGTCGTCTTCTTCCTCGTCGGCGTCCGCGTCGGCATCGTCCGCGTCATCGGCCACGGCAGCGGCGGGAGCCGGCACGTCGTCGGTCAGGTCGTTGAAGCCGACGATCACTTCGGCAAGGCGCTTGCGGCCTTCCTTGTGCGCTTCGTAATCGGTCAGCAGCGATTCGACCGACACCGGGAACTGGCCGAGTGCGGCCTGGACCTGGGACAGGCCTTCTTCGATGCGCTTTGCAATGGCGATTTCGCCTTCGCGGGTCAGCAGCTCGACGGTACCCATTTCGCGCATGTACATGCGCACCGGGTCGGTGGTACGGCCACCTTCGGTGTCGAGCGCGCTCAGCGCGGCGGCCGCTTCTTCGGCTGCGGTGTCGTCGACCTCACGGTTGCCCGTGTTGCCGTCGTTGAGAAGCAGGGTTTCCACATCCGGAGCAACTTCATGGACATCAATGCCCATGCCGTTGATCATGCCGATGATGTCTTCGATCTGTTCCGGGTCGACCATGTCGTCCGGCAGATGGTCATTGACTTCGGCATAGGTCAGGTAGCCCTGTTCCAGGCCCTTGCTGATCAGTTGCTTGATTTCGGATTGGGCAGGACGTTCGTTGGCCATGTAGTGCTCGCGCCACCGGCTAGGGGGAAATAGGGAACGTAGCATTATACCAGCCCGGGGCCCGGCCTGCCGGGCGGTGGTCCCGGTGGCCTAGGGCCTGAGGAGGAAGGTCACGGGACCGTCATTGACCAGGCTGACGACCATATGGGCACCGAAGCGGCCCGTTTCCACCCCCGGCGCGTGATTTTCACGACAAATGTCGACAAATCGATTGAACCCGCGTTCAGCCTCCTCCGGCGGTGCCGCGCTGGTAAAGCTCGGCCGCATGCCGGAACGGGTGTCCGCGGCCAGGGTGAACTGGCTGACCAGCAGCAGGCCGCCGCCGGTATCACGCAGCGAGCGGTTCATTTTGCCGGCCTCATCTGCAAACACACGGTAGCCGAGCACGCGTTCGGCCATCCGCTGCAGCTGGGCCTCGGTATCGCCCGGCTCCATGCCGACCAGGGCCAGCAGACCGGGGCCGATCTGCCCTACCGCTTCCCCTTCCACATGCACGGCGGCCTGGCTGACACGTTGAATCAGGACGAGCATCGGCAGGCTTCCAGGCAAGGGGCCGGCCACGATAGCAGCGCCCTTGGCTAAACTGGGGGAGATGAATCCACACCGCAAAGCCCGGCTGGTCTACCGCGCCACCACCCTGTTCGCCCGCCTGCCCTGGCCGCTGCTGCGCGGATTCGCGCGCGCCCTGGCCTGGACGTGGGTGCGCCTCGATGCCCGCGAAAGCCGCGTCACCCGCCGCAACCTGGAGCTGGCCTACCCGGAACTGGACGCGCCGGCACGCGACCGCCTGCAGCGCGACCTGCTGCGCTCCACTGCCCTGCAGGCCATCGAGACCCTGCGCCTGTGGAGCCGGAAGCCCGAAGACAACCTGCGCCTGCACCTGAAGGAGCGCCACGGCCAGGCGCTATACGACGCGGCCTTGGCCAGCGGCAAGGGCGTGATCGTGGCGGCCCCGCACTACGGCAACTGGGAGCTGCTGAACCAGTGGCTGGCCTCGCGCGGGCAGATCGCCATCGTCTACAAGCCGCCGGAGGACGAGGCCAGTGATGCCTTCCTGCAGATCGTGCGCGGCGGCCACAACGTGCAGCAGGTGCGTGCCGAGGGCCCGGCCGTGCGCCAGTTGTTCAAGGTACTCAAGGACGGCGGCGCCACCGGCATCCTGCCCGACCAGCAGCCCAAGGCCGGCGACGGGGTGTTCGTGCCGTTCTTCGGCGTGCAGGCGCTGACCATGACCCTGGTCAACCGGCTGGCCGAGCGCACCGGCGCGACGGTGCTGTACGGCTGGTGCGAGCGCATCGGCCCGGACATGGAATTCGCCCTGCACATCGAGCCGACCGATCCGGCCGTGGCCGACCCGGACCCGCAGGTCGCCGCCACCGCGCTCAACGCAGGCATCGAACGCATCGCCCGCCGCGACCCGGCGCAGTACCAGTGGACCTACAAGCGCTATACGCTGCGGCCACCGGGCAGCGGCGAGGAAGACCCGTACGCGACCGACGAGCATCCGCACTGAGAGCCGCTGCACCCGGCCTGCGACACACCGCCGCAGCACGTTGAATACGACGCTGGCGCCCCCATAGAGACACCGATGTCCGCCTCCCCCGGTCCTGCCATGTCTGCTTCCTCCCTGTTCGGTGATCCGGCAGCGATCCGCTGCGAGCGCGCGGTCGCCGAACTGCGCGCCGGTCGTCCGGTCCTGCTTCACGATGGCCAGGGCCAGCGCCTGGCGGTGATCGCGCTGGACAGCGCTACTGCCAGCAGCTTTGCCGCCTTCGCCAGCGCCGCGCGCGAGTGCCATTACCTGTACCTGACCGCCACCCGCGCCCGCGTGCTCGGCGTGGAGGCACCCGAGGGTGCACGCCTGCCATTGGCTGGCATTGCGTTCGATGCCCTGCCCTCGCTGGGCTACCTGCGCGAACCCGGGCCGATGCCCGCGGCCTGGAGCGCAGGCGATGCGTTCGATGCCGGCGCGGTGGAACTGGCCCGGTTGGGCCTGCTGCTGCCGGCGATGGTGGCCGTGCGCCTTGAGGCGGCCGACAACACCTTTGATGGCGCCGCCGACGTCGGCCTGTGCGACCTGGCCGAAGGCGCTGCGCATGCCGCACATGATTACGAACTGGTGGCGCGTTCTCCGGTGCCGCTGCGCGATGTCGGCATGACCACGTTCGCGGTGTTCCGCGGCGGCGTCGCCCAGCGCGACCAGGTGGCGATCATCGTCGGCGAACCGGACCTGTCCGCCGTGGTGCCGGTGCGCGTGCATTCGTCCTGCCTCACCGGCGACCTGTTCGGTTCGCTCAAGTGCGACTGCGGCGACCAGCTGCGCCGTGGCCTGCGCAAGCTGAAGGAACTGGGTGGCGGCGTGCTGCTGTACCTGGACCAGGAAGGCCGCGGTACCGGCATCGCCGCGAAAATGCGCGCCTACGGCTATCAGCATGACGGGCTGGATACCATCGACGCCGATGCGCAGCTGGGCTTCGGCGCCGACGAGCGCCGCTATGGCAGCGCGGTGGCGATGCTGCGCGGGCTGGGTGTGTCCCGTGTTGCCCTGCTCAGCAACAACCCGACCAAGGCGCAGCGTCTTCGCAACGCCGGCATCGAAGTGCTGGACTGCATTCCGGTGACCGGCGAGATCACCGCCGAGAACGAGCACTACCTGCGCACCAAGGCCGACCGTGCCGGCCACCTGCTGGACGTCGACGCGCTGATCCAGGCCGCCCAGTAACGCGGGCGACCTGCTAACGTCTGCGCGGTGCGGCCATCACCGCGCCTGCCCGCCCTGCTGCCCGACGGACGCCCGCGTGACCGAACTTCCCTTGCCTGTTGCCGCCGCCGAAATGCCCCTCGACCACTGGCACCCCCTGCCGCGGCGCGCTGCCCGGTTGGCGGCGCTGGAGGGCGCCTTCGGCGGCCTGTTCATCCCCGGCGCACCGCTGGCGGCACTCTGGTGGTTCTTCGATCTTCCCGGCGGCCTGTGGGCGGCGTCTCTGGGCCTGCTGGCCGGCATCGCCTTCGGCGGCTGGATCGGCCATCGCCGCCTGACCCGCACCCGCTGGCGGCTGGATGCACAGGGCCTGGGCCTGCGCCGCGACCTGATGTGGCAGCTGGAGACCCGCATTCCCATTTCGCGCGTGCAGCACCTGGACCTGCGTCGGGGACCGCTGGAGCGGCGCGCAGGCTTGGCCACGCTGATCGTGCACACCGCCGGCACCCGCCTGAGCGCAGTCACCGTCAACGGCCTGGACGAAGCCGATGCCGAGCGCCTGCGTGACACCCTGGCCCATCAGCTCGACCAGGACGCCGACGCCCTGTGAGCCTGCCGCCGCCCCTGCCGCCGTCGCTGCCCAGTGGTGGCGAAGAGCATCGCCTGCACCCGTGGTCGTGGCTGTTCGTGCTGTTGATGCAGCTGCGCCACTATTTCCTGCCGCTGATCGCATTGCTGGTGTTCGGCCAACGCGGTGACCGCGATCCGATGTGGGCACAGTTGATCCCGTTGACCGCCATCGCCGCACTGGTGCTGGTCTCGGTACTGCAGTACCTCAGTTACCGCTATCGCATCGGCAACGATGCGATCACCGTGCGCAGCGGCCTGCTGGCGCGCAACCGGCGTGAGATTCCCTTCGCCCGCATCCACAACGTGGAAGTGCGGCAGAACCCGTTGCATCGGTTGTTCGGGGTTGCCGAGCTGCGCCTGGAGTCGGCCGGCGGCGTGCGCCCGGAAGCGGAGATGCGCGTGCTGCGGCTGGACCAGGCGTTGGCCCTGGAACAGCTGGTGCGCCAGCGTGGACAGGCGCCCCAGCCGACGCCGGGCGACGCGCCGGCTGCCAGTGTCGTGCCGTCCGACGACGAGCAGGTCCTGCTGCGCCTGTCGAGCTGGGATGTGCTGCGCATGGGCCTGCTGTCCAACCGTGGCTGGGCACTGGCGATCGCCGCCTTCGGTGTTCTGTTCCAGACCGTACCGCGCCCGGTGATGGACGACGCCATCCAGCGTGGCGGGCGCGAGGCCTTCGGCTACGCCAGTCATCTGCACACCGGGGTAACCGGTGGGCTGGTGCTGCTGGCCGCGGTATTGCTGCTGGGCTGGCTGCTGCTGCGGGTGTTGTCGGTGGTGCTGACGCTGCTGCGTTACCACGGCTTCACCCTCAGCGAGCGCGAGCGGCGCCTGACTGTCTCCACCGGCCTGCTCAGCCGCACCCGCAGCAGCGTCGCACGCCGCCGCATCCAGGCCTGGACGCTGGGCGAGAGCACCCTGCAGCGCTGGTTCGGGCTGCGCCAGCTGCGCATCGACAGCGCCGCCGGTGGCACCGCGCGCGATGACGATCGCGCGCTGCGCGAACTGGCACCGCTGGCAGGCGCCAGCGCCTGCGACGGGCTGGTGCGCCACCTGCTGCCGCAGCTGCAATGGCCGCCGCAGCAGTGGCAGCCGATACCGCAACGTGGATGGTGGCGACTGTCGTTGTCCACGTTGCTGACAGTGCCGTTGCTGACCGCCGCGCTGTACTGGCGCTGGGGCCTGCCGGCGCTGGCACTGCTGGCCTGGCTGCCGGTCAGCCTGTTGATCGCGCACCGGCAGATGGCACGGATGGGCTGGCACCTGGACGGCCAGTTTGTGGCGGTGCGCGGCGGCTGGTGGAAGCGCTGGTGGCGCTGGGCCGAGCTGGACAAGGTGCAGGGCCTGCGCCTGCAGCGCTCACCGCTGGACAAGCTGCTGGGCACGGCCAGCCTGCAGCTGGACACCGCCGGTGCGCACGGCGATGTGGCACTGGCGCTGCGCTACCTGCCGCGAGCGCGTGCACAGGCGTTGATGGAAGAACTGGCGACGGCGCTGGCGCGGCGGAAGCTGCGCTGGTAAGCGGCCGAGCGTTGAATTGACCATCCACGCATGGCGTGGATCTACCGTAGAGCCGAGCCCATGCTCGGCTTGCCGCAGCCGAGCATGGGCTCGGCT
>NZ_JBHZOP010000079.1:0-14874 GCF_042787595.1 Stenotrophomonas sp. YIM B13575
CCCCCCGCTACCGTTCACAGATACCGCAACCAGGCCAGGTCGCGTCGCCGTGCCTTGAACCGCGCGAACGCCCGCGTTGGTGGATACAGCACCACCGCCAGCGCGCAGGCCACCAGCAGCAGGCCGGCCACCGAGTCCAGTGCATACAGGCTGCCGTGGGTCGGGCCCCAGGTCTTCAACGCGGCCAGGTACAGCAGCTTCAGCACGTACAGGTGCAGCAGGTAGTAGAACATCGGCGCTGCACCGATATCGGCCAGCGGCCGCAGCGCACGCGCCAGCGGCGGCCACTCGTACAGCCGCAACAGCAGCAGGCCCGCGCCAAGGGTCAGCAGCAGGAACTGCAGCGAGGGCGGGTACTTGGTGATGTTGAACACGCTCATCCACGTGCGCAGCGTGGTCTGCTGGTACTGCCAGGGCGCGTCGCCATAGTCGTTGGCGAAGCGCAGCAGGGCGAAGGCGGCCAGCGCGCCCAGCCCGGCCCACAGCAATCGCTGTCGGCGCTGTTCCGGATCGCTGCTGGCAGCGAACCACGGCGCCATCAGGTAGCCCAGCGCGATCACCCCGATCCACGGCAGCACCGGGTAGGAGGTACGCAGGCTCAACGGCCCCGCCTCGATCCAGTCACGCTGGTGCAGCACCTTCCACAGCACCGCCAGGGCGCCGTCGCCCTGCACGCGTACGCCATCCAGCAGGTTGTGGCCAACCACCAGCGCCACCGCCAGCATCGCCAGCAGCGGCCGCGGCAGCCACAGCAGGCCAGCCAGCGCGATCATGCTCAGGCCGATCGCCCAGATCACCTGCAGGTACACCGTGTCCGGCGGGAACTGGAAGGTCCAGGCGAAGTTGACCAGGGTCAGTTCCAGCACCACCAGGAACAGGCCGCGCTTGAGCAGGAAGGCGGCGATGGCGCGGCGCGGGTCGGCCTGGCGTTGACCATACAGCCACGCCGACAGGCCGGTCAGCAGCACGAACACCGGTGCGCACAGGTGCGCCAGCAGGCGGCAGGCGAACAGGGCAGGGGACACGGTCGCCGCGTCCATCGGGTCGCTCACCTGGTACTGCAGGAAGAACGTCTCGCGGACGTGGTCGAGCAGCATCAGCAGCATCACGGTGCCGCGCAGCTGGTCGATGGAGGCCAGCCGGGGGGAGGGGGAGGGTGCCACGTGAGATGCTCGACCGGCGTGACAGGATATAACATAACAGCAGCGTGTTTCCAGCACGCGCTGAGAGGCGTCGACAAGCGCGACGGCTCAGGGCAGGCAGACCGAGGGACTCCAGCCCAGCGCCTTGTCGTAGTGGACCTGGATCGCTCGCAGGCTTCCGTCGGGGTTCGCCTTCATGCAGAACCGGGCGCTGTGGAACTGGGTAGCACCGGTCCTGGTGGCCGACATCGAGACGTCGTACAGGCGTCCAGGCTGCAGCGGCATTGCCGTTTGCCTTGCAACAGCGTTGGCTGGTGCTTCTCCGTAGACCACGCAGGCTCCGAGCGGAAGCGAGATTGACGCGGGATCGGCAAAGTAGAAAGACCATTGCCGCCGCAGTGGTGGAGTAACTGCGTCATGCACCTCCACACCAAACACCAGCGGAGTCTTACCGATACGCTTGCGCTCTTTCTTGGGTAGTCCGAAACAGGGTTTGCCGGCGTGGTCGGTGACCTCGACCGCGCCAACGCGACTCCAGGCAGATGCGTGATCGCAAAGCGGCATCAGGCAGAACAGGCTCACGATGGCCATGACTGGCGATTTGATCGGGCGAATCCGAAGGGCTTTGTTCATAGGGCAGCTCAGCGTCATGCGTCCAGATCGTGAACACCATGCATGGGCGGTTGAGCCACTTCAATCTGTGTCGCCTGGAGTGCCGCAGTGGCGGCTGGCCTGGCCCATGTAGGGCAAGGAGACAGCGAGCCCCGGTAGCTCCCTGGGATGTGCCTGATGCGTTTGATGTGTTGGCCGAGTTTGGCCAAAAGCGACTATCCCACTGGTCGCCCGGCCGCAACCGTCCCGAACCGCACTGGACTTGCCGCCCCCTGAACGCTAGCGTGCAAGGGATTTTTTGCCAGCAGGGGCTTTCATGAACCATGACGCTGCGCCCAAGCAGCTCACTTTCCGCGCGGTGGTCCTTGCCATCGTGCTGGCGGTGGTGCTGTCGGCCGCAAACGCCTACCTCGGTCTGTTCGCAGGCCTGACCATCGCCACCGCGATTCCCGCCGCGGTCATTTCCATGGGCGTGCTGCGCCTGCTGGGTGGCGGTTCCATCCTTGAGAACAACATCGTGCAGACCGGCGCCTCGGCCGGTTCGTCGATCGCCGCCGGTGTGATCTTCACCATCCCCGCGCTGGTGATCATGGGCTACTGGCCGGACTTCAAGTACTGGTGGGTGCTGGGCATCGCCGGTCTCGGTGGCCTGCTGGGCGTGCTGTTCTCGGTGCCGCTGCGGCGTTCGATGATCGTCGAAGACCCGCTTCCGTTCCCGGAAGGCAAGGCGGCGGCCGAAGTGCTCAAGGCCGGTGAAAACCCCGGCCCGGGCCTGAAGATCCTCGGCCTGTCGGCGGTGATCGGTGCCTTCGTGAAGCTGGCCGCGGAAAGCGGCATGCGCCTGATCCCCGATGCCTGGGCCACCTCGGCCTATGTCGGCAGTTCCAAGATCACCGCGTTCATCGGTACCAACCTGTCGCCGGCGCTGCTGGGCGTGGGCTACATCGTCGGCCTCAACGTCGGCATCGTGGTGGTGTCCGGCTCGATCCTGACCTGGCACATCGCCATTCCGATCTACCAGGCGTTCTTCATGAACACCGATCCGGCGCTGGCCGCCTCGATCGCCACCGCCTCGTCCACCGAAGCGGCGTTCGCCATCTGGGGCGCGAAGATGCGTTACCTGGGCGTCGGCGCGATGCTGATCGGTGGCATCTGGACCCTGATCTCGCTGCGCAAGTCGCTGCTCAACGGCGTCAAGAGCGGCTTTGCAGCCGCGCGCAAGAGCGGTGGCCCGGTACTGGCGCACACCGAGCGCGACCTGCCGATGAAGTGGATGCTGGTGGCCCTGGTGGTGTTCACCCTGCCGCTGCTGGCGCTGTACCAGGCCATCGTCGGCCAGTGGCACGTGTCGATCCCGATGACCCTCATCATGATCGTCGCCGGCTTCCTGTTCGTTTCGGTATCGGCCTACCTGGCCGGTCTGATCGGCTCGTCCAACAACCCGGTCTCGGGCATCACCATCTCCACCATCCTGTTCGCCTCGGCAGTGCTGGTGCTGCTGCTGGGCAAGGATGGCCTGCAGCCGGTCGGTGCCTTCGGTGCGCCGCTGGGTGCGGTGGCCGCGATCATGATCGGCGCGGTGGTGTGCTGTGCCGCCGCCGTGGGTGGCGACAACCTGCAGGACCTCAAGGCCGGCTACATCGTCGGTGCCACCCCGTGGAAGCAGCAGCTGATGCTGGGCATCGGCGCGTTCTCGTGCGCGCTGATCATGGCCCCGGTGCTGAACCTGCTGGCCACCGCCTACGGCATCGGCGTCAAGTCGGAGCTGCATCCGAATGCGCTGGCCGCACCGCAGGCGAACCTGATGGCTTCGGTGGCCAAGGGCCTGTTCGGCGGTGAGCTGCCGTGGACCTTCATCGGCATCGGTGCCGTGGTCGGTGCCGCCATCATCGCTTTCGACAGCTGGCTGAAGTCGCGCAACTCGCGTTTCCGCGTGCCGGTACTGGCCGCGGCGATCGGCATCTACCTGCCGCTGGAACTGATGGTGCCGATCTTCCTCGGTGGCCTGATCTCCTACCTGGTCGAGCGCTTCCACAAGGTACGCGCCGATGACGAAGAGGGCCGCGACCGCGTGCACAAGCCGGGCGTGCTGTTCGCTGCCGGCCTGATCACCGGTGAGGCGCTGATGGGTATCGCCATCGCCGTGCCGATCGTGGTCAGCAGCCGTGCCGACGTGCTGGCCGTGCCGTTCCACCTGCCGGCCGCGCAGTGGATCGGCCTGGCCGTGCTGTTCCTGGTCGGCTGGCTGATCTACCGCACCGGCAAGCGCGCCGTGGCATGACGCCCACGGGGGTCGGATCCCTTCCCGCAGGGAAGGGCTCTGACCCCATGCTGGCAGCGTCTGGGGTCAGAGCCGATTCCCATGGAATCGGATCCGACCCCGACCTCCGACAAACCGCGCTTCGGCGCGGTTTGCTTTTTCTGGCGGCAGCTCGGCCCCGGCCATGACCGATGGCCTTGGCAGGCCCGGCCGCGCAGGCCTACCATCGGTTTTTTGCCGTCCTGCGGAGACCCCGATGAAACTGCGTCATGCCCTGCTGCCACTGAGCCTGCTGGCTGCCCTGCCCAGCGTCGCCGCTGCCCGTGGCCTGGAGATCCGCGACATGGTGGCCATGGACCGCGTCTCCGCGCCGGTACTGACCGCTGACGGCGGCACCGTGGTGTTTGCCAAGCGCAGCACCGATGCCAACCTCAAGGCCAGCACCGCCCTGTTCGCGCGCAACCTGCGCACCCGCGACGCAGCGCCGCCGAAGCAGATCACCCCGGCGGGCTGGAACGTCAATTCCGCATCGCTGTCGGCCGATGGCCAGACCGTGTATTTCCTCAGCGCCAAGAACGGCAGCCAGCAGCTGTACGCACAGCCGATCAGTGGCGGCGCCCCGCGCCAGCTGACCGATTTCCCGGTGGACGTGGACAGCTACCACGTGTCGCCGCAGGACGACCGCGTGCTGTTCAGCGCCGGCGTGTTCCAGGCCTGCGCCTCGGACCTGGCCTGCACCGAAAAGAAGCTGAAGGACATGGAAGGCGCCAAGGCCAGCGGCAAGGTCTTCGATTCGCTGTTCGTGCGCCACTGGGATACCTGGAACGACGGCCGCCGCAACACCTTGTTCGTCGCCCCGTTGCCGGCAGCCAAGTCCGGTGCGGTCAAGGGCGCTTCGGCGCTGAGCGCGACCATCGATGGCGATGCTCCGTCCAAGCCGTTCGGTGGCAATGATGATTTCGCGTGGTCGCCGGATGGCAGCAGCGTGGTCGCCAGCATCCGTGTGGCCGGCAAGCAGGAGTCGTGGTCGACCAACTTCGACCTGTACCGCTTCGATGCCGCCGGCAAGCAGGCGCCGGTCAACCTGACCGCGTCCAACCCGGCCTGGGATGCCGGCCCGGTGTTCAGCGCCGACGGCAAGACCCTGTTCTACCGCGCGATGAAGCGCCCGGGCTTCGAAGCCGATCGTTTCGGCCTGATGGCGATGGACCTGGCCAGCGGCAAGACGCGCGAGATCGCTCCGCAGTGGGACCGTTCGGCCGGTGGCATCACCCTGTCCGCCGACGGCGGCAGCATCTACACCACTGCCGACGACCTCGGCGAACATCCGCTGTTCCAGATCGACGTGGCCAGCGGCAAGGCCACCAAGCTGATCGGCGACGGCAGCGTCACTGCTGTGGACGTGGCCGGCAACAGCGTGGCCATCACCCGCAACAGCCTGAAGAGCAACGACCAGGTGCTGGTCGGCCTGCTGCCTGCTGCTGGTGAGCCGATTGGCGCGCTGCGCGCGCTGACCCCCGCCGCTGGCGAGGTGCTGAAGGACGTGTCCTTCGGTGACTACGAGCAGTTCGAGTTCAAGGGCTGGAACAACGACACCGTGCATGGCTATGTGGTCAAGCCGCACAACTACCAGGAAGGCAAGTCGTACCCGGTCGCGTTCCTGATCCACGGCGGCCCGCAGGGCAGCTTCGGCAATGGCTGGAGCTACCGCTGGAACCCGCAGACCTATGCGGGCCAGGGCTACGCCGTGGTGATGATCGACTTCCATGGCTCCACCGGTTACGGCCAGGCCTTCACCGATGCGATCAGCCAGCACTGGGGCGACCGTCCGCTGGAAGACCTGCAGAAGGGCTGGAGTGCGGCGCTGAAGAAGTACGACTTCCTCAACGGTGACAAGGCCTGCGCGCTGGGCGCCAGCTACGGCGGCTTCATGGTCAACTGGATCGCCGGCAACTGGAACAGCCCGTTCAAGTGCCTGGTCAACCACGACGGCGTGTTCGACCAGCGCATGATGGGTTACGCCACCGAAGAGCTGTGGTTCACCGAATGGGAGCAGGGCGGTACCCCGTACCAGAAGGCGGCGAACTATGAGAAGTTCAATCCGGTCAACCACGTGGCTGACTGGAAGAAGCCGATCCTGGTGATCCACGGCCAGCAGGACTTCCGCATTCCGGTCGAGCAGGGCCTGGCCGCGTTCACCGCTGCCCAGCGCCAGGGCATCGAGTCGAAGTTCCTGTACTTCCCGGATGAAAACCACTGGGTGCTGAAGCCGAACAACAGCATCCTGTGGCATGACACCGTCAACGCCTGGCTGAAGCAGCACATCGGCAACTGATGTAGCGCCGAGGGGTCGGATCCCTTCCGCACGGCGGAAGGGCTCTGACCCCGCCATCGACCGTCCCTGGGGTCAGAGCCCTTTCGCATGGCGAAAGGGATCCGACCCCGAACAAGAGCGCCTGCATGCCCTCGACCGCCCTGATCCAGAACGACATCGTCGTCTTCGGTTTGATCGCCGCCACCCTCGGCGCCGTGTTCTGGACCGCTTCGCGCGAGCAGGGCCTGTGGAAGCGCTTCTATACCTTCGTGCCGGCGCTGCTGCTGTGTTACCTGCTGCCGGGCATCTACAACACGTTCGGCCTGATCGACGGGCAGAACACCAAGCTGTACAACCCGGTCGCGCGTGACATCCTGCTGCCGGCGGCGCTGATCCTGTTGACCCTGGCGGTCGACATCAAGGGCATCCTGCGGCTGGGGCCGAAGCTGGTGCTGATGTACCTGGGCGCCTCGGCCAGCATCATGCTGGGTGCGGTCGTGGCGTTCCTGGTGATGCGTGCTATCCATCCCGATACCGTCGCCGGCGATACCTGGGCCGGCATGGCCGCACTGGCCGGCAGCTGGATCGGCGGTGGTGCCAACATGCTGGCCATGCGCGAAGTGTTCGACGTCAATGCGACCACCTTCGGCCAGTTCGCGGTGGTCGATGTGGGGGTTGGCTACGTGTGGATGGCGGCGCTGATCTTCCTGGCCGGGCGCGCGGCGAAGATCGATGCACGCAGTGGCGCCGACACCTCGGCCATCGACGAACTGAAGGAGCGCATCGCGCGCTTCCAGGCCGAGCACGAGCGCATTCCCAGCCTCACCGACCTGATGCTGATCGTGGCCGTGGCCTTCGGTGGCGTTGGTCTTGCCCACGCCATCGGCGCGCCGCTGGCGGCCTGGTTCAAGGTCAATGTCAGCTGGGCATCGCAGTTCAGCCTGGATGCGCCATTCGTGTGGGTGGTGGTGCTGTCGACCACGCTCGGCCTGGGCATGAGCTTCACCCGTGCACGCACCCTGGAAGGCGCGGGCGCCTCGCGACTGGGCTCGCTGCTGCTGTATTTCCTGATCGCCTGTATCGGCATGCAGATGGATCTGCTGGCGCTGCTGGATCGCCCGTGGCTGTTCCTGCTCGGCATCATCTGGATCAGCGTGCACATCGCGCTGCTGTGGTGCCTGGGCAAGCTGCTGAAGGTGCCGTTCTTCTACTTCGCCATCGGTTCGCAGTCGAACATCGGCGGCCCGGCCTCGGCGCCGGTGGTGGCCGCCGCGTTCCATCCGGCGCTGGCGCCGGTGGGCGTGCTGCTGGGCACGATGGGGTATGCCACCGGCACCTATCTGGCGTATGTGGTCGGCATCACCCTGCGCGCCCTGGCGGGGCAGGGTTGATCCTGTAGAGCCGAGCCCATGCTCGGCTGCTTATGCATTTGTGCAGGCAACGGCGAAGAGCAGCCGAGCATGGGCTCGGCCCTACAGTAGATCCACGCCATGCGTGGATGCTCTACGCCTGCAGCAACCCGCGTTCGATCAACCACGCCTTCGCGTCTTCCGCATCCTGCTCGAACCATGCCTTCGTAGACCCCAACCGATACGTGTACCCCCACGCATCCATGTCGGCCATCAACCGCGCACTGCCAACCCCCGGCAGGTGCCCTGCCAGCACGATCTGCAGGTAGCAGGTGGCGTCTTCTTCGGGCACCGAGTCGGTGGCATCGGTATGCACCTGCGCGCGCCGCTCCGGCGGCAGCACGATCAGGTGGCAGGCCTCATGCAGCATCGAATGCACCGGCGTGTCATCGCGCACGTACACGTCGCTGGCGATGATGCCGGCCTCGGGTTCGCCCCAGTAACTGCCCGGGATCGGTTCGCCGGCCGCAACGTGGTGCAGCCGCAGCTCATGGGCAGCGAGCAGGCGCTGCGCATCGGCGAAGGCGATGTCGCCGACGCGGGTAACGTTCGGTTCGGGCGTGGTATCAGTCATGCGGGTCAGGCAGCCCCGCCCATGCAGGCACGGGCGGGGCAGGGGGTCAGGGTTTGTCCGGGCCTTCAGGCAGCGCCACGGAGATGTCCAGCACGTCGTGCTGGCCATCCTTGACCAGGTCCACCTTCACTGCATCGACGTCGATGTTGACGTACTTCTTGATCACTTCCAGCAGCTCGCGCTGCAGCAGTGGCAGGTAGTCGGGACCGCCACGGTGGCTGCGCTCCTGCGCGATGATGATCTGCAGGCGGTTCTTGGCGGTTTCGGCGGTGGTCTTCTTCGCTTTGAGGAAATCAAACAGGCCCATGCTTACCCTCCGAACAGCTTGCTGAAGAAGCCCTTCTTCTCGACGTTGGTGAAGCGCATCGGGCGTTCTTCGCCGAGGATGCGTGCGACGGCGTCGTCATAGGCCTGGCCGGCAGCGGATTCGCCGTCCAGGATGACCGGCTCGCCCTTGTTGGAGGCATTGAGCACGTCGCCCGATTCGGGGATCACGCCGATCGCCTTCAGGCCAAGGACCTCCTCGACGTCGGCGATGCTGAGCATCTCGCCGCTTTCCACGCGCACCGGGGTGTAGCGGGTCAGCAGCAGGAAGGCCGGCACGTCCTGGCCGGATTCGGCCTTGTGGGTCTTCGAGTCGAGCAGGCCGATGATGCGGTCCGAGTCGCGTACCGAGGACACTTCCGGGTTCACCACCACCACCGCGCGGTCGGCGAAGTACATCGCCAGGAAGGCGCCTTTCTCGATGCCTGCCGGGGAGTCGCAGATGATGTAGTCGAAGCCGTCGGCGGCCAGGTCCTTCAGGACCTTGCCCACGCCTTCCTGGGTCAGCGCATCCTTGTCGCGGGTCTGCGAGGCAGCCAGCACGAACAGGTTGTCGAAGCGCTTGTCCTTGATCAGGGCCTGCTTGAGGGTGGCTTCGCCGTGCACGACATTGACGAAGTCGTACACCACGCGGCGTTCGCAGCCCATGATCAGGTCGAGGTTGCGCAGGCCGACGTCGAAGTCGATCACCGCCACCTTCTTGCCACGCTTTGCCAGGCCGCAGGCAAGGCTGGCGCTGGAAGTGGTCTTGCCGACGCCGCCTTTGCCGGAGGTGACTACGATGATTTCAGCCAAAGGACTTCTCCTGATGATTCTGTTTGAGGTGCTGCGTCAGTCCAGCGCAGCGATCTTGATCTGGTCCTGTTCCAGCCACACCTGCACGGCCTTGCCGCGCAGGGTTTCCGGGACATCGTCCAGCACCTTGTAATGGCCTGCAATGGCGACCAGTTCCGCATGGAAATCACGGCAGAAAATGCGTGCCGCGGTGTTGCCCTGGGCCCCTGCCAGCGCACGGCCGCGCAGGGTTCCGTAGATATGGATGCTGCCATCGGCGATGACCTCGGCGCCGGCGCCGACGGTGGCCATCACGGTCAGGTCGCAGTTTTCCGCATACAGCTGCTGGCCCGAACGCACGTTGCCCAGCTGCATGCGCCCCGGCTGTGGCGCGGCGGCATCGGCCGCCTTGCCCATCGGCGTGGCCGGAGCCGCTGCCGGTGCGGCCTTCGCCTCGGCCCGCGCGGCACGCCGCGGTTCCGGTGCGGGTGCCGGCGGCGGGGCAGGCTCTGCCTCGGCGCGCTCGTACTGGGCGCGGAACTTGGCCAGCAGCGGCAGGCCGAGCTGCTGCGACAGCAGGTCGACCGCGCTGGTGCCATAGGCCAGTGCCACCGGCAGTACGCCGGCACTGCGCAGGCCATCCACCAGCGCCTGTGCCGTCGCCACGTCGGGCACCTGGCTGAGGCCGCCGAAGTCGAGGATCACCGCCGCCCGGCCGAACAGCTTCGGCGCACGGCTGACCCGCTCCTGCATTTCCTGCACGAGGCGTTCAACATCGAGGGTGCGGATGCGCAGGTTGGCGATGCCCACCTGGCCGATCTTCAGTTCACCGGCCTGTTCGTAATCGAAATTCACCGCCACGCTCAAGTCCCCGTCGACCGCTGTGCCTGCGCCGGCAGCTGCCGGTCGCGTGCCCACGCCACATCGGGCAGCTTGCCGCCGTAGGTTTCGTTCACCCACGGGAAGCTGCACAGTTCCTTGGCCAGCATGCTGGCCCGCACGTCCACCTGCGGCATGGTGTTCTGGCCCAGCTCGCGGAAGCCGAAGCTGCCGTGGAAGAGCAGGGCGGCATCAGCGCCGTGGTCCAGGAACACCTCGCAGGTCATCTGCGGGTAGCGCAGCTCGGCGAAGCTCTGCGCATCGGCGTAGAACGCACGGCCGACGCCACCACCGCGACGGCGGCTGGCGACCACGATGCGGTCGATATAGAAGAAGGGGGTGTTCAGGTGTTGCTTGAACCAGGCGAAATTGCTGCTGTCGTGCTGGCTGTCGCTGCCGAAGCCGATCAGGAAGCCGGCCAGGTTGCCGTCGCGCTCGGCGACGCGGAAATACTCAGCGGTTGCATAGAACAGGCGCAGGCGCTCGGCATCCAGGGGAAGGATGGCCAGGCCAGCATTGTTGTTCAAAGCCAGGACGGAATCGAGCTCGTGCTCGCGCACGTCGCGGATGACAATCGACATTGTGACTCCGTGGGGTAACGCGGTTGGTCCATTACAAGACCCTGCGCACGATTATTGCATGCCCGGGGTGGGCTGCGGCATGAACAGGGGATATGCCCAAGCATGACTTTCGGCGCTTGGGAGCGGCCACGCACAGGCTACGATGGGTGATGCTGGCCCGACTCAACCACAATGCGATGCTGCGCTACTCCGGGTTGTTCACCTGGGGCACCGTCGGCCTTTGGCTTGCGATCTACCTGATCGACCCGGTGTCGCTGACGCTGGAGAGCCTGGACGGCGAGGCCGGCTTCCGGATCATTCCCTGGGCCTCGGCCTACCTGGCCTTCGGCTTCGTGTACTGGGTGCTGACCCGCTCGCTGGGCGAGAGCCGGCCCGGCTTCTTCGACCATGCCGCGCTGATCCTGCTGACGGCCTGCGCGATCGGCGTGAGCTATTTCTCCGGCACTGCGCTGGGCAGCATCCTGCTGATGGTGGTGGCCGGCCTGCTGCCTTGGCTGCTGGGCCCGCGCATCGGCGTGGTGTGGCTGGTGGCCAGCAACCTGGCCGTGCTGCCGGTCTATATCCAGCCTCTGGGCTTCCCGCCGGTCATCGCCGTGCTGCAGGCCGTCGGTTACATGGGCTTCTCCAGCTTCGTGTTCGTGATCGCGCTGGTGGCCCGCCGCCAGGCCGAGGCGCGCGAGGAGCAGCGCCGGCTCAATGCCGAACTGCGCGCCACCCGTGCGCTGCTGGCCGAAAGCGCACGGGTGAACGAGCGCACCCGCATTTCGCGCGAACTGCATGACCTGCTGGGCCATCAGCTGACCGCGCTGACCCTGAACTTGGAAGTGGCCGGCCACCTGGCCGAGGGCCAGGCGCTGGAGCACGTGAAGCGCTCGCATGCCCTGGCCAAGCTGCTGCTGGGCAACGTGCGCGAGGTGGTCAGCCAGCTGCGCGAGACCGGCGCGATCGACCTGGCCGCTGCCCTGCGTCCGCTGACCGAGCACGTGCCTTCGCTGGACATCCAGCTGGAGATCGAGGAGCCGCTGAACGTGGAAGACCCGCAGCGGGCCCACGTGCTGCTGCGCTGCACCCAGGAGATCATCACCAACACGGTGCGCCATGCCGGCGCCCGCCACCTGTGGCTGCGGGTGTACCGTGAGGTCCCGGACCTGGTGGTGGTGGAGGCCCGCGACGACGGTGTCGGGGCGGAAACGGTCAATGTGGGCAATGGTTTGCGCGGCATGCGCGAACGCCTGCAACAATGTGGAGGCCAGCTGCAGGTGGAGACCCGCCCCGGCGAAGGCTTCCGGCTGCGGGCGACGGTACCGGCAACGGTGCTGGCGGCCCTTACCCAGGTTCCTGAAGGAGTGCGTTGATGATTCGCGTCTGCCTGGTCGACGACCAAACCCTGGTGCGGCAGGGGATCCGCTCGCTGCTGGCGCTCGACGACGGCATCGAAGTGGTGGCCGAGGCCGCCGATGGCCGCCAGGCGGTCGAGCTGATCCCGCAGATCCGTCCGGACGTGGTCCTGATGGACATGCGCATGCCGGTGATGTCCGGGCTGGAGGCGCTGCAGGTGCTGTCACGGCAGGAACAGCTGCCGCCGACCATCATCCTGACCACCTTCGACGATGACCAGCTGGTGCTGGCCGGGCTGAAGGCCGGTGCCAAGGGCTACCTGCTCAAGGATGTGACCCTGGCGCAGCTGGTCGGGGCGATCCGCACGGTGGCCGATGGCGGTTCGCTGGTGCAGCCGGCGGTGACCCAGCGCCTGCTGTCCGGGCTGGAGCACATGCGCAACGACTTCGTCAGCCTGGACCGTCCCGACCCGCTGACCGACCGTGAGACCGAGATCCTGCGGCTGATGGCCAGCGGTTTCTCCAACAAGGAGATCGCCAATTCGCTGGGGGTCGCCGAGGGCACGATCAAGAACCATGTGTCCAACATCCTCTCCAAACTGGGCGTGCGCGACCGGACGCGTGCGGTCCTGAAAGCGTTTGAACTCCAGTTGGTGTGAGGAAAATCCTTTAGCGACAAAGACTTGGCATGCAGTCCGGGGCCGGATTCAGGGTTGACCCCTGTTTGCCCCCTACTTGCCGGGTACGCGGATGCGTTACCCTTCGAATTCTTTGTGCATACAAATGCGCCGCCGGCACGGAAACCGGTGCGCCAATCCCGATAACCAATGCCCGCGAAGCCTGCTAGGATTGGCGCTTCGCTTCAATCAACCCGGCCGTGGGATCGGCCCCGGAGACTCTCTGAATGACCCGTATTATCGAGTTCCTGATCGCCTTGGGGATCGTGGCTGGCCTGTTCGTCATCATTGGCGTCTGTCTGCCGGGCGAGCGTCACATCACCGAAAGCATCGAGACCAACCGCAAGATGACGATCGTGTACGACACGGTCAGCAGTCTGCGCCGCTTCAAGGACTGGAACCCGCTGGTACTGCGCGATCCCGCCGTTGAACTGAAGCTGTCCGGCCCGGTTTCCGGCGTCGGTGCCACTCTCGACTTCACTTCCAAGGACCTGGGCACCGGTTCCTGGAAGGTGACCGAAGCCGAAGAGAACAAGCGTGTTGTGATCGCCGTCGACGATGCCTCCAAGGGTCACGACAAGGTCACCACCTTCACCCTGGAGCCGACCGGCAAGGGCGGCCGCAACGTCAAGATCACCCAGGACTACTCGGTGAAGTACGGCTTCGACCTGTTCGGCCGCTACGCAGGCCTGTATGTCAGCCGCCAGATCGGCGATGACATCAAGATGGGTCTGTCGCGCATGGCGAACATGCTGGCCACCGTGCCGAATGTCGACTACCGCACTTCCGAAGCGCCGCTGACCGATCTGGGCATCGTCGATGTCCCGGCCGAAGACCTGCTGGTCGTCACCGCCGGCAACGTCGACCGCGGCCAGGACTCCATCACCAAGTCCATCAAGGACAACCAGGAGTGGATCAAGCGCGTGATCGAGGCCAATGGCCTGGAAGCCGCAGGTCCGCTGCGTATCATCACCACCGATTTCGGTGCTGAGAAGTACGCCTTCGACATCGCCCAGCCGGTGAAGAAGAAGGGTGCCGAAGGCGTGCCGGCCGAACAGCTGACCGTCAAGATCGACGGTGGCGCTCCGGTCAAGTACGTCCGCGTTGCTCCGCACCGTTCGGCGCATGCGGCCTACACCGGCCACATGGCAGGTCTGGACGTTGCCCGCAGCGCCCTGCGCGCCTGGGCCGTGACCTCGGGCAACGAAGTCATCGACCGTCCGTACGAAACCTGGAAGGACGGCGTGGACAAGTCGTTCACCCCGGAAGCGACGTACGACATCTACTGGGCCGTCAAGTAAGCCTCGGCTGACCCATGTAGTGTTGGACACGAAAACGCGCCGCTTCCTGCGGCGCGTTTTTTTTCATCCCGAGCCCGGTGTCGGGCATTGCGCAAGGAGCTGTCATGTTCAATTCCGAACGACGCGCGCGTAAACCGTCGTTGCTGGCCTGCCTGGGGGCGCTGCTGGCGGCCGCCTCGATCGGTCTGTCCGCCTATGCCGCGCATGGCGTGTCCGATCCGCTGGCGCAGCAGCACCTGAACATGGCGGCGTTGTATGCGTTTGCCCATGGTGCGGTACTGGCGGCCCTCGGCCCGCGCGCGCAGGGCGCGATCGCGCATCTGGCGTTGTATGTGTTGCTGCTGGGCGTGCTGCTGTTCGCCGGCAGCCTGCTGGGCGGTGCGCTGTGGCAGTGGCCGACGCGGCTGGCGCCGGTAGGCGGCACCACGCTGATGGCCGGATGGGTACTGCTGGCTATCAACGCGTTGAGACGCTGACCGCAGCGCCCACGCATCGGTAGCGCCGGCCCATGCCCGGCTTCAAGCGCAGCGACCCGCCTTTGTTTTTTTTGTTTGTTCAATTCCGTGGTGAACGCACGCGGAAAAATTCCGGGACGCGGGCGGGATGAGCTTGCGGGGGTGTAAGCCGCATGGATGCGGCGCCCAAGCCTCCAGGGATGGATTTACGGCGGCCCCCGCAAGTTCATCCCGC
>NZ_JBHZOP010000080.1:0-14982 GCF_042787595.1 Stenotrophomonas sp. YIM B13575
GCCATGCCCGGCGGATGCGGGAACGCCGGGCATGGCCCGGCGCTACCGGCCTATTTCGCGGACTCTTCGCGTTCCTGCACCTGCGCCTGGCGCAGTTCCTTTTCCTCTGCCCGCAGCGACTTCACGTCCAGCTTGCGGATGGTCTTGATGAAGCACGGCATGCGCGGGCCGCTGGTCGGATCGCGCACCAGCACCTTGTCGAACGGTGCCGAGACGCGGCCCATGTGACTGGTCAGGCCGATCGCCGGTGCGTAGGACAGATCCGGGCACGGCCCGCTCAGCTCCAGCAGGTAGGCCTCGCTGGGCTTGGTCCAGACCGCCAGCGCACTGTCGCCCAATTCGGTCCAGCCATTGAGGCTGCCGAAGAACTGCATGTCCTTCTGCGGTGCCCCGGCGTGGGCACGATACAGCTCCAGCTTCTCGGCACTGCCCAAACGGCCGGTGGTTGCGCAGCCAGCCAGGGCCAGGCACAGCCCGGCGATCAACAACGGGGTCTTCATGGCGATCTCCACGGAGGAACTGTGCCGATCATGCACCCGCCGGGGTGGTGCCGGCGCAACGGCCGGCAGCCCAGTTCAGCCGTTGGTCGGCGGTCCCAGGTCGCTTGCAACCGCGGTAGTCGCCAACCTCGGTTGGCGCTTGGCCTGCAGGAGCAGCCGACCAAGGTCGGCATCTACCATAGCGGGCCCAGCCCGCTCAGACGTCGGCGTGGGCCAGCGCGTGCAGGCGCCCTTCGCGTCCGGTAGTCGCCAACCTTGGTTGTCGCTTGGCCTGCAGGAGCAGCCGACCAAGGTCGGCATCTACCAGAGCGGGCCCAGCCCGCTCAGACGTCGGCGTGGGCCAGCGCGTGCAGGCGCCCTTCGCGCAGCTCCAGCACCCGGTCCAGGCGTCGCGCCAGCGAGCGGTCATGGGTGACCAGCACCAGGCTGGTGTGACGGGCACGATTGAGCTCGAGCATCAGCTCGAACACGGTCGCCGCCGTGCGGTCATCCAGGTTGCCGGTCGGCTCGTCGCCCAGCACGCAGGCCGGGTGATTGACCAACGCGCGCGCCACTGCAGCACGCTGGCGTTCGCCACCGGACAATTCGCCGGGCTTGTGGTCCAGGCGATGGCCGAGGCCGACCGATTCCAGCAGCGCGGTCGCACGCGTACTGGCCTCCGCCACTGCGGTACCGGCCAGCATCACCGGCATCATCACGTTTTCCAGCGCGGTGAATTCCGGCAGCAGGTGGTGGAACTGATAGACGAAACCCAGCGCCTGGTTGCGCAGCAGGCCGCGCGAGGTGTCCGACAGCGCGGACATGCGCTGGCCGGTGACGTAGACCTCGCCCGCGGTGGGCGTGTCCAGCCCGCCCAGCAGGTGCAGCAGCGTGCTCTTGCCGGCGCCCGAGGCGCCGATGATCGCAACCGTCTCGCCGGCGGTCACCGTCAGGTCCAGGCCATCGAACACCGGGGTCTGCATGCGCCCTTCAGCGTAGGTCTTGCCCAGCGCTTCGGCACGGATCACTTCATCGCCGCGATTGAAGACCTTATTCATAACGCAGGGCCTCCGCCGGCTGGGTGCGTGCTGCCCGCCAGGCGGGATACAGAGTGGCCAGGAAGCTCATCAGCAGCGCGACCAGGGTGATCACCACGATGTCGCTGGTCTGCATGTCGGTGGGCAGGCCGGTGATGTAGTACACATCCTCCGGCAGCAGCTTGATCTTGAACACCGTTTCGATCGCGCCGAGGATGCGCTCCAGGTTCAAGGTCAGGGTGATTCCGCCGATCAGGCCTGCGAGGGTGCCGAAGATGCCGATCAGCGAGCCCTGCACCATGAACACCTGCATCACCCCGCCCGGGGTCAGGCCGAGGGTGCGCAGGATCGCGATATCGGCCTGCTTGTCGGTCACCAGCATCACCTGCGAGGACACCAGGTTGAACGCGCCCATGGCGATGATCAGCGAGAGCAGGATGCCCATCACCACTTTTTCCATGCGCAGCGAGTGGTACAGGTTGGCGTTCTGCTGGGTCCAGTCGCTGACCCGATAAGCGCCGCCTAGGTTCTGCGCCAGGTCCACGCCCACCTCCAGCGAGCGGTCCATGTCATGCAGCTTCAGGCGGACGCCGGTGGCACCATCGGAACGCAGTACGCGCTCCAGGTCCTTCATGTTGGCAAAACCCACACCGCGATCGACTTCGTTGTAACCGGCCTCGAAGATGCCGCTGACGGTGAAGCGCTTCATCCGCGGCACCGCGCCGGCCGGCGTGCCCTGCACTTCCGCGAAGGTCACCAGCACCTGGTCACCGACATCCACGCCCAGCCAGACCGCCAGTTCCTTGCCCAGCAGCAGGTTGAAGCTGCCCGGGGTCAGGCTGCCGTAGCTGCCCTTGGTGACCTTCTTGTCGATCACCGATACCTTGGGCTCCAGCGCCGGGTCGATGCCCTGGATGATCGCACCCTGCACACGCGGGCCACTGATCATCGACTGGATCTCGATGTATGGCGCAGCACCGGCCACGCGCGGGTCCTTGTTGGCCACGTCGACCACGCGCATCCAGTCCGGCATCGGCTCGCCGTCGCGGCTGATGGTGGTGTGTGCGGTCATCTGCAGCAGGCGGCTGCGGATCTCCTTCTGGAAACCGCTCATCACCGCCAGTGTGGTGATCAGCACCGTCACCCCGAGCGCGATGCCCAGGATCGATGCCATCGAAATGAAGGAGATGAAGCCGTTGCGGCGCTTGGCGCGCAGGTAGCGCAGGCCAATGGCCACGGGAATGGGTTTGAACATGCAGGCACGCCAGTCGATTCAGCCTATGGTGCCACCGACCGGGGCTTACGGGAAACGGCGCGTGCGGATACGGCCAGTCGCAGTTCACGTCGCTGCCCGCGATCGAGTACATCCGGCCAGAACAACAGCCGTCGACGGCGCCAGCCTTCGCGCCACTGCAGCAGCAGCCAGGGCCCGCGCACCACCAGTCGCGGCTCGGCAATGTCCTGCCCGTCCACGCGCAGCGGCTCAGGCAGGGGCGGCAGCTGCAGCAACGCGCGGGGCCGCCGCAGGCGCCAGGCCAGCTCGGCCAGGCCCAGCACCCAGACCCCGATCAGTACGGGAACCAAGTGCCCCGGCGGCAGATCCGAGGCACGCAGCAGCCACGGCGCGGCCAACAGTACCGCCAGCTGGGCGCTGGCCTGCAGCCGCGAGGGGCGCCACTCAAGGCTTGAGGGCGAGGATCTTGTGCATGAGGGGGACGGCGTGCGCATGCGGGCAGGCCTCGTAGCCCATGAACCAGCGCCACAACTTATCGTCCTCGCAGTCGAGCAGGAACAGGAAAACCTCGCGCTCTTCGGTCGGCGCACTGCTCCATTCGCGGTCCAGGTAGCGACCGAACAACTGGTCCAGTTCGCGCATGCCGCGCCGGCAACGCCAACGCAGCTTCTTCAGCAGAACATCGTCTTCCATCGTGTCTCTCCAGATACAGCAAAGCCACGCATGGCGTGGCTCTGCTGGGAGGTGCAGCCACGCGTGGCGTGGCTCTACCGGGTACAGCCGGGCCGTATCAGGCGCGGCGTTCCATCATCAGCTTCTTGATCTCGGCGATCGCGAGCGCCGGGTTCAGGCCCTTCGGGCAGGTCCGGGCACAGTTCATGATGGTGTGGCAGCGGTACAGCTTGAACGGATCTTCCAGATCGTCCAGGCGCGCACCGGTGTCCTCGTCGCGCGAATCGATGATCCAGCGGTAGGCCTGCAGCAGGATCGCCGGGCCCAGGTAACGCTCGCCGTTCCACCAGTAGCTCGGGCAGCTGGTCGAGCAGCACGCGCACAGGATGCACTCGTACAGACCATCAAGCTTCTTGCGGTCTTCCGGCGACTGCAGGCGCTCACGGTCCGGCGGTGCCGGGGTCTGGGTGCGGATCCACGGCTTGATCGAGGCGTACTGCGCGTAGAAGTGGGTCAGGTCCGGAACCAAATCCTTGACCACGTTCATGTGCGGCAGCGGGTAGATCGGCACTTCCTTCTTGCCGCAGTCCGAGATGGCTCGGGTGCAGGCCAGGGTGTTGGTGCCGTCGATGTTCATCGCGCACGAACCACAGATACCTTCGCGGCACGAGCGGCGGAAGGTCAGGGTCGGGTCGATCTCGTTCTTGATCTTGATCAGCGCGTCCAGGACCATCGGACCGCAGGCGTCCAGATCGACGTCATAGGTGTCGGTGCGCGGATTGCTGTCGTCGTCCGGACTCCAGCGGTAGATCTTGAAGGTGCGCACGTTCTTGCCGCCGGTCTTGGCGGGGAAGTGCTTGCCCTTCGTGATCTTGGAATTCTTGGGGAGTGAAAACTCGGCCATGGCTGCTCTCGTTGGCTCAGGCGGCCCGCGCCCGAGGGCGCGGATTGCATGTTAGGCGGGGTCGGATCAGTACACGCGCGGCTTCGGCGGCACCACGGACACGTCATCAGTCAACGTGTACATGTGCACCGGACGGTAGTCGAAGCTGCACTTGCCCTTCTCGTCCACGCTGACCAGGGTGTGCTTCTGCCAATTGACGTCGTCGCGGTCCGGGAAGTCCTCGTGCGCGTGTGCGCCGCGGCTTTCCTTGCGCTGCTCGGCCGAGTTGATCGTCGCCACCGCATTCAGCAGCAGGTTGTTCAGCTCGTAGGTCTCGATCAGGTCCGAGTTCCAGACCAGCGAACGGTCGGAGACCTTCACGTCCTGGAACGAGTCGAAGATCTTGTCCATCTTCTCGCAGCCTTCCTTCAGCGTCTGGCTGGTACGGAAGACCGCCGCGTCAGCCTGCATGGTGCGCTGCATGCGATCGCGGATGACCGACGTCGGCGTATCGCCGTTGGCGTGGCGCAACTTGTCCAGCAGGCCCAGTGCCTTGTCGCAGGCGTCGGCCGGCAGGGTCTTGTGCGCCGCGCCCGGGGTGATCGTCGCCGCGCAACGATTGGCCACCGCACGCCCGAACACCACCAGATCCAGCAGCGAGTTCGAGCCCAGGCGGTTGGCACCGTGCACCGAAACGCAGGCCGCTTCGCCGATGGCGTACAGGCCCGGCACGACCGCATCGGGGTTCTCGCCGTCCTTGCGCACCACTTCGCCGTGGTAGTTGGTCGGAATGCCGCCCATGTTGTAGTGCACGGTCGGGATCACTGGGATCGGCTGCTTGTGCACGTCGACGCCAGCGAAGATGCGGGCGCTCTCGGCGATGCCCGGCAGCTTGTCGTCGATCACGCCCGGGCCGAGATGGGTCAGGTCGAGCAGGATGTGGTCCTTGTGCTCGCCGACGCCGCGGCCTTCGCGGATTTCGATGGTCATCGAACGGCTGACCACGTCACGCGACGCCAGATCCTTGTAGTGCGGTGCGTAGCGCTCCATGAAGCGCTCGCCGCTGCTGTTGCGCAGGATGCCGCCTTCACCGCGGACACCCTCGGTGATCAGGCAGCCGGCGCCGTAGATGCCGGTCGGATGGAACTGCACGAACTCCATGTCCTGCATGGCGATGCCGGCGCGCATGGCCAGGCCGCCACCGTCGCCGGTGCAGGTGTGCGCCGAGGTGGCGCTGAAGTAGGCACGGCCGTAACCGCCGGTGGCCAGCA
Organism: Stenotrophomonas sp. YIM B13575; assembly: GCF_042787595.1. Taxonomy (NCBI): domain Bacteria; kingdom Pseudomonadati; phylum Pseudomonadota; class Gammaproteobacteria; order Lysobacterales; family Lysobacteraceae; genus Stenotrophomonas; species Stenotrophomonas sp. YIM B13575. The sequence continues at coordinate 5,577 of NZ_JBHZOP010000080.1, forward strand.
CCACGCCCTGGGCGCGGAACAGGTGCAGCGTGCCGTCGGACATGTCCAACGCCAGCACGCCGCGGCAGGCACCTTCGTCATCGAAGATCAGGTCGAGTGCGAAGTACTCGATCATGAAGCGAGCGTCGTGCTTCAGCGACTGCTGGTACAGCGTGTGCAGCATCGCGTGGCCGGTACGGTCGGCCGCCGCGCAGGTACGCTGCGCCGCCGGGCCTTCGCCGTACTGGGTGGTCATGCCACCGAACGGACGCTGGTAGATCTTGCCTTCGGCGGTGCGGCTGAACGGCACGCCGTAGTGCTCGAGCTCGATGATCGCCGGAATCGCTTCACGGCACATGTACTCGATGGCGTCCTGGTCGCCCAGCCAGTCCGACCCCTTGATGGTGTCGAAGAAGTGGTAACGCCAGTCGTCCTCGCCCATGTTGCCGAGCGCAGCGGAGATACCGCCCTGGGCGGCGACGGTGTGCGACCGGGTCGGGAAGACCTTGGTCAGGCACACGGTCTGCAGGCCCTTGGCGGCCAGGCCGAACGTGGCACGCAGGCCGGCGCCGCCGGCGCCCACCACGACCATGTCGTACTTGTGTTCGGTAATCTTGTAAGCGGACATCTAGTCTGGATTCCTGTCTTGGCGCCTGGGCTCAGGCAACGCCGAGGGCGATGCGGCCCACCGCAAACACACTGACGATCATGCCGAGCACGGCGACGAACTTCACCGCGGTCTGCAGCACCAGGGCCAGCAGCGATTCGTGGATGTAGTCCTCCAGCACGACCTGCAGGCCGAGCTGGGCGTGCCAGAACATGGCGATCAGCAGGCCGATCAGCGGAACGGCGTTCCACGGCTTGGCGATCGCGGCAGTGGCGGTCACGTAATCCGAGCCCAGCAGGCCCAGCACGAACACCAGGAACCAGATGCCCAGCACCACCAGTGCGGCGGCGGTCAGGCGCTGATGCACGAAGTGCTCGGTGCCGGTCTTGGCCGAACCGAGACCGCGCACGCCCTTCAACGGGGTACGGAACTTGCTCACGCGGCACCTCCGAACATCACATAGGCCCACACCGCCAGGGTGATCAGCAGGCTGCCGATCACCGACATCCAGCTGCTGCGGATGAAGGTGGCAATGCGGAATCCGATCGCGAAGTCCTGCACGATATGGCGGATGCCATTGCACAGGTGATAGGCGAACGACCATGTCCACGCGAACAGGAACACGCGGCCATACCAGGCCCCGGCATGGCCGGTGAAGCAGTTCCAGGATTCGGGCCCCATCATCAGAGCCAACAGGCCTCCGGCGATGATGAGGGCACCAACAGACAGAAAGACGCCAGTGGCTCGATGCAGGATCGAGGTGGCCATCTGAATCTGCCAGCGATACACCTGAAGGTGCGGAGAAAGGGGACGTTGTCTGGTCGCCATTCGCTGGGCTCGTTGTCTCGGCTGGGCGGCATAAGGCCGCGTTGGCTCAATGCTGATCAAAAATCGATGCAGCGTCCGTTTTTTTCCCAATCGCCATACCGCACCGGATCGAGTCCGCCGCGGCCACCGAATTCCTCTTCCACCTCTGGTTGTTCCACGGGCACAGGGACCGGTGGGACCAGCGGGGCTTCAGCTTCGGCGTCGGGAGTGGGGGTTGTTTGGCCTATCATGATGGGTCTCGCAACGCACAAATTTTAGACCTCGTTCACGTGCCTGACAACCTTCCCCCTGCTTTCGTCGCATATCCGCGCCTGCCCGGCCATCAATTGCTGAGCCTGCAGGGCGTGGATGCAGCGGCTTTTGCCCATGCCCAGTTCAGCAGCGACGTGACCGCCCTGCCCCTGCTGCACTGGCAGTGGAGCGCGTGGCTGAGCGCCAAAGGCCGCACCCTGGCGGTGTTTCAGCTGCTGCGGCTGGCCGATGACCATGTGCTGCTGGTGCTCGCCGACGGCGATGCCGATGCGATTGCGTCGCAACTGCAGCGTTTCGTGTTCCGCCGCAAGGTGAAGGTGGCGGTGCGCAACGATCTGGCCGTGGCCGGTGCGTTCACCGCGCCCGAGGCCGCCAGTGGCGCCGCCATTGCGCGCAGCGCAGGTGACGGCTGGGAGCTGGACCTGGGTAGCGACGCGCTGCCGCGCACCCTAGTTATTGCCGCCAGCGATACCTTTGCCGCCGGTAGTGACGCCGATGAGGCCGCTTTCGCCCTGGCCTGGCGCCAGGCCGATCTGCGCTACGGGCTGCCGCGGCTTGAAGAAAGCCAGCGCGAAGTGTGGACGCCGCAGCAATTGGGCCTGGACCGCCTCAACGGCTACAGCGTGAAGAAGGGTTGCTACCCCGGTCAGGAAATCGTCGCGCGCACCCATTTCCTCGGCAAGGCCAAGCGCGCGGTGCAGCTGCTGCATACCGCAGCACCGGCGCAGGCGGGCGATGGCGTGCAGCAGGATGGCGCCGCGCTCGGCACCCTGGCCAGCGTGGCCGGCGATCTGGCACTGGCCGTGCTGCCGCTGGAGACCAGCGACAGCGAACTGCAGGTGGGTGATGCGCCCGCGCAGCGGATGCCGCTGCTGGACGGGTTGGCGCGCTGAGGCGCCGATCCGGTACGTCATCCACGCATGGCGTGGATCTACCGAGCCCGAGCCCCTGTTCCGATGGGTGCGGACCGTCGGTCCGCACTGCGATCAAGCAGCCGAGCGTGGACTCGGCTCTACAGGACTACAGGCGCTCGCCGGTTTCCGGGTTGAAGAAATGCAGGCCCTGCGGGTGGATCGCCACCCGGATGTCCTCACCCACGCCCGGCAGCGACTGCGGCGCCACGCGCATGGTCAGCGCGTGCTGGCCGCTGCTCATGTTGACGAAGATCTCGTTGCCGACCGGCTCGATGCCTTCGATGCGCGCGGTGAACGCATGCGTGTCTTCGCTGCCTGCCGGCTGCAGGTGCTCGGGACGCACGCCCACGGCGATCGGCTTCTGCAGCCACGCCGGATCGATCGTCGCCTGCCCCAGCGGAGCACGCCAGTCGCCGTCGACCACGGTCACGCCACCGGCATCGCCCTGCAGCGTACCGCGCAGCACGTTCATCGCCGGGCTGCCGAGGAAGCCGGCCACGAACAGGTTGGCCGGACGGTCGTACAGCGCCATCGGCGTGTCGATCTGCTGGATGATGCCGTCCTTCAGCACCACGATGCGCTGGCCCAGGGTCATCGCTTCGACCTGGTCGTGGGTCACGTAGATCATGGTGGTGCCCAGCTTGCGGTGCAGCTGCGCGATCTCGGTGCGCACGCTGTGGCGCAGCTTGGCATCAAGATTGGACAGCGGCTCGTCGAGCAGGAACACCGCCGGCTCGCGCACCAGCGCACGGCCCAGTGCAACACGCTGGCGCTGGCCGCCGGACATCGCCTTGGGCAGCTTGTCCATCATCTCGGTCAGGCCCAGCGTCTGCGCAGCTTCGCTGATGCGCTTGTCGATGGTCGCCTTGTCATGCCCGCGCAGCTTCAGGCCAAAGGCCAGGTTCTCGGCCACGGTCATGTGCGGGTACAGCGCGTAACTCTGGAACACCATCGCGATGTCGCGATCCTTCGGTGCCACGTCATTGACCACGCGATCACCGATGGTCAACGTGCCACCGCTGATCTCTTCCAGCCCGGCCACCATCCGCAACAGGGTCGACTTGCCACACCCGGACGGGCCCACCAGCACCATCAGTTCGCCGTCGGCCACCTCGAAGGTGGCGTCCTTCACCGCGACCTGGCCGTTGTCGTAGACCTTGCGCACACCCTGCAACTGCACTTTTGCCATTTCACTCATCCAGTCCGCCCGACGCCGGGCTGTCTTTTGGGACTGCCTCGGCCCTCCCGATGGCAGTGATGATTGCGCGGTTGCCGCATGACGGCGACCACTGCAATCGAATACAGTTGCCCATTCTGCCATGTAAACGTTTTCACGTGGCACTATCCGAACGTCGGTGCGCGCCGACCTGCACCGTCGACCGAACGAAGGGTTGCCGCTGTAGTGGTTTCGATTGGAACGGTGCTCCGGCAAGCCGGAAAACCGATCCAGATGAGCCTCGGACAGGCAGTTGCGCGGATGTCCCCCGAACCCAGCCATGAAGCGATTGACAACGATGTCACCCGGATCTGAAACTCGAGCGATGCACGACACACTCTTCCTGTTTGGTGCCACAGGTGATCTGGCCCAGCGCTACCTGTTCCCTTCGCTGCTGCGCCTGCTTGGCGACGGCCTGCTGCCGGAGGATTTCCGCATCCGTGCGCTGGCCCTGTCCGGCCATGACACCGAAGCCTTCCATGACATCCTGCGGCCCCGCCTGCAGCAGGCGATGCCGATGGCCAGCCAGGAGGACATCGCCTCCCTGCTGCGTCGCATCGACTACCGCTCGGTCGACCTGCGTGACGTCGACTCGGTCGCCGCCGCGGTGTCGGACCTGGTCGACCGCCGCTGCGTGAGCTACCTGGCGATCCCGCCGGGCCTGTACATCTCCACCTGCGAAGGCCTGGCCAAGGGCGGCGCACTGGCTGCACCGGCACGCCTGATGCTGGAGAAGCCGATCGGCAGCGACAGCGAAAGCGCCGAGGAGATCATCACCACCATCGGCCAGTGGATCGACGAAGACCGCGTGTTCCGCCTCGACCACTACCTGGGCAAGGCGGCGGTACAGAACCTGATCGCGCTGCGCTTCGGCAACACGCTGCTGGAAGCGGTATGGAATCGCAACTACATCGAATCGGTGCACATCCTGGTCGCCGAAAGCGAAGGCGTGGATGGCCGTGACGCCTACTACGCACGCTCCGGCGCCCTGCGCGACATGGTGCAGAGCCACATACTGCAGCTGCTGTGCATGGTGGCGATGGAGCCGCCGGCGTCGCTGGAAGCCGACCGCATCCGCGACGAGAAGGTCAAGGTGCTGCGTGCACTGCGCCCGCTGGATGCCAAGCACGCCGCGCGTGACAGCGTGCGTGGCCGCTATACCGCCGGCAGCATCAACGGTCAGCCCGCACAGGCCTACCAGCCGCCGGAAGGCAGCGACGTGGAGACCTTCGCCGGCGTCACCGCGCACATCGACAACTGGCGCTGGAGCGGCGTGCCGTTCCACCTGGTCACCGGCAAGCGCCTGCCCGAGCGCACCACCCGCGTGGTGGTGACCCTCAAGCCGGTCACGCACTGGCTGTTCGAACGCCCGCAGCGTGCGCAGGCCGCACCGAACCGCCTGGTGTTCCAGCTGCAGCCGCAGGAGAACATCGAGCTGGGCCTGATGAGCAGCCTGGCCGGTCCGGAATGGGGCGCGCTGGAACTGCAACCGCTGGAACTGGAACTGTCGGTACCGACCGGCCTGCATCGCCGTATCGCCTACGAACGCCTGTTCCTGGACGCCTTCAACGGCAACCACACCCTGTTCGTGCGCGATGACGAAGTGCGCGCCGCCTGGGCCTGGATCGACAGCGTCGCCGATGCCTGGAAGGCAGCCGACCTGGCGCTGGAACCCTACCCTGCCGGCCAGTGGGGCCCGGCCAACGCGGTCGACTTCCTGCCGCAGGGCGTGGATGCGCCGGATAGCGGAGCGTCGGAATGAGCGCCAGCAGCCAGCCCGTGCTGGTCGCCGACATCGGTGGCACCAATGCCCGCTTCGCCCTGGCCGACACCTCGCAGGACGCCCCGCTGCTGAAAGAGAGCATCCGCGAGTACGCAGTGGCGGAGTTCCCGTCGCTGGGTGATGCCGCGCGCCACCATCTGGAACAGATCGGCGCCACCGCAGGCCGTGGCGTGTTCGCAGTCGCCGGTCGTGTCGATGGTGACGAAGCCCGCATCACCAACCATCCGTGGGTGATCTCGCGCAGCCGCACGGCCGCGATGCTGGGTTTCAACGAACTGCACCTGATCAACGACTTCGCCGCGCAGGCGATGGCGATCTCGCTGCTGCAGCCCGATGACGTGGTCCAGGTCGGCGGTGCCGCCTGGGTTCCGGGCAAGCCGGGCCAGCCGCGCAACTACGCAGTGATCGGGCCGGGTACCGGCCTCGGCGTCGGCGGCCTGATCCTTCGCCACTGTCGCTGCTACCCGCTGGAAACCGAAGGCGGCCATGTCAGCTTCCCGCCGGGAACGCCGGAAGAGATCCGCATCCTGGAGATCCTGTCCGAGCAGTTCGGGCGCGTCTCCAACGAGCGGCTGATCTGCGGCCCCGGCCTGGTCAACATCCATCGCGCCATCTGCGAGATGGCAGGTATCGACCCGGGCCAGCTGCAACCGGTGGACGTGACCGCCCGCGCCCTGCACGGCGATCCGCAGGCGATGCGTACCGTGGATGTGTTCTGCGCGGTGTTCGGCGCCATTGCCGGTGATCTGGTGCTGACCCAGGGCGCCTGGGACGGTGTATTCCTGACCGGCGGGCTGACTCCGAAGATGCTCGATTCATTGCAGCACTCCGGTTTCCGCCAGCGCTTCGAACACAAGGGCCGGTTCTCTTCGATCATGGCGCGGGTACCGTCGCTGGCCGTGATGCATCCCCACGCCGGACTGCTGGGCGCTGCTGCCTATGCGGCCGACGCCGAACGTGACGCACCAGGAGTTGCCGCATGAGCCCCACCTTCAATGACGACCGCATCGAGTTCATCAACCACGGCGATGCCGATGGCTGGATCGAAGCGGTCGCTGCCGAAATGGCACAGGCGATCAACCACGACATCACCGAGCTGGGCCGCGCACGCATCCTGTTGTCCGGCGGTACCACGCCGGCTCCGGTGTACCAGGCGCTGGCCGAACTGGACGTGCATTGGGACCGCGTTGAAGTGAGCCTGGCCGACGAGCGCTGGCTGTCGCCGCAGGATCGCGACAGCAATGCGTGGCTGGTGCGCGAGAACCTGCTTACACGTGCTGAAGGTGCGCACTTCGATCCGCTGGTGCGGATCGGCAAGCCGCTGCCCGAGTGCGTGTACACCGCCAACCTGCAGGCCCAGCACAGCCAGCCGCCGAGCCTGGTCGCACTGGGCATGGGCAATGACGGCCATACCGCCTCGCTGTTCCCGGGCTCGAAGGACCTGACCCGCGCGCTGGAAAGCACCCTGCCGTATGCCGCGCTGGATGCCACCGGCTGTCCCGGTGCCAACCAGTGGCCGCTGCGCATCACCCTGACCCCGCGTGGCCTGGCCCAGTGCCGCCAGCGTCTGCTGCTGCTGCGCGGCAAGCAGAAGCTGCAGGTGCTGCGCCAGGCTCTGGACAGCAACGACCCGCAGCAGTATCCGATCCTCAACGCGATCAACCTGGACGGCGCGCGCCTGCGCGTCCACTGGGCTGATTGATGTCGGCGGCGGCGCCCTGCCGTCGCCTGCCTCTCGCCACCTCGAACGCCGGTAGCCAATGAGCCTCCATCCGCAACTGCAAGCCATCACTGAGCGCGTCATCCGCCGCAGCGCCGCCTCGCGCGCCGCCTATCTGGCAGCGATCGACGCCTCCCTGCGCGATGGCCCGTTCCGCAGCCGCCTCAGCTGCGGCAATCTTGCCCACGGTTTCGCCGCCTGCGGTGGCACCGACAAGAGCCGCCTGCGCGGCGGCGTGACGGCCAACCTGGGCATCATCACCGCCTACAACGACATGCTGTCGGCGCACCAGCCGTTCGAGGCCTATCCCGAACAGATCCGTGCAGTGGCCCGCGAACTCGGCGCGACTGCACAGGTGGCCGGTGCCGTGCCGGCGATGTGCGACGGTGTCACCCAGGGCCGTGGCGGCATGGAGCTGTCGCTGTTCTCGCGTGATGTCATTGCCCAGGCCACCGCGATCGGGCTCAGCCACGACATGTTCGATACCACCGTGTACCTCGGTGTGTGCGACAAGATCGTGCCGGGCCTGCTGATCGGCGCCCTCGCCTTTGGCCATCTGCCCGCCGTGTTCGTGCCGGCCGGGCCGATGACGCCGGGCATTCCCAACAAGCAGAAGGCCGAAGTGCGCGAGCGCTACGCCGCCGGCGAAGCCACGCGCGAAGAACTGCTGGAAGCCGAATCGGCCTCGTACCACGGTGCGGGCACCTGCACCTTCTACGGCACCGCCAATTCCAACCAAGTGCTGCTGGAGGCGATGGGCGTGCAGCTGCCGGGCGCGTCGTTCGTCAACCCGGACACCGCGCTGCGCGATGCACTGACCCGCGAAGCCACCGAGCGTGCGCTGGACATCACCGCGCTGGGCGACGATTTCCGTCCGCTGGGCCGGATCATCGACGAGCGCGCGATCATCAATGCGGTCATCGCGCTGATGGCCACCGGCGGCTCGACCAACCACACCATCCACTGGATCGCCGTGGCACGTGCCGCCGGCATCGTGCTGACCTGGGATGACTTCGACGAGCTGTCGCAGCTGATTCCGCTGCTGGCGCGGGTCTATCCGAACGGCGAGGCCGACGTGAACCGCTTCGCCGCTGCCGGTGGCCCGGCGTTCGTGTTCGGCGAGCTGATCAAGGCCGGCCTGATGCATGGCGACCTGGTCAGCGTGGCCCGTGGCGGCATGGCCGACTACGCCCGCGAACCGCAGCTGCGCGAGGGCAAGCTGGTGTATCTGCCGGGCCTGGAACGCAGCGCCGATGAAGAAGTGGTGCGCGGTGTCGACAACCCGTTCGAGAGCCAGGGCGGCCTGCGCCTGCTGCGCGGCAACCTCGGCAAGTCGCTGATCAAGCTGTCGGCGGTGAAGCCGCAGTACCGCACCATCGAAGCGCCGGCCGTGGTGGTCGATGCGCCGCAGGTGCTGAACAAGCTGCACGCCGGCGGCCTGCTGCCGGAGCATTTCGTGGCGGTGGTGCGCTACCAGGGCCCGCGTGCGAACGGTATGCCGGAACTGCATTCGCTGGCACCGCTGCTGGGCCTGCTGCAGAACCAGGGCCGGCGCGTGGCGCTGGTCACCGATGGTCGCCTGTCCGGCGCGTCCGGCAAGATTCCGGCGGCGATCCACGTGACCCCGGAAGCTGCACGCGGTGGTCCGCTGGGCAAGGTGCGCGAGGGCGACATCATCCGCCTGGATGGTGAGGCCGGCACGCTGGAAGTGCTGGTGGACGCGGCCGAATGGGCGGCGCGTACGCATGCGCCGAATACTGCGCCGGCCGCCAATGACCTGGGCCGCAACCTGTTCGCGATCAACCGGCGCGTGGTGGGTCCGGCGGATCAGGGTGCGATCTCGATTTCGTGCGGTCCGGCGGCGGCTGATGGTGGGCCGTGGGATTACGACGCGGAGTATGAGCTGGGGCACGATGCTGCGGCTGCGGCGGCGCCGCATGAGGCGAAGGACGCCTGAGGGATTGAAGAGCGTTGCGGGTTTGTCGCAGCGGTGAGTTTGCTGGCGGCGGCGGAGGGCAGGCCGTCGCCAGGACACGCCGTAAATACGTCCCTGTAGGCTCGGTCGCGCCATCCATGGCGCTCACGGTCCTGGCGACGGCCTGCCCTC
>NZ_JBHZOP010000081.1:0-14757 GCF_042787595.1 Stenotrophomonas sp. YIM B13575
GTCCGGTTGCGGGGGCGTGAGCGCCATGGATGGCGCGACCGAGCCTACAAGGACGTATTCACGGCGTCCCCCGCAACCGGACCCACCCCGCCAACCCACAGGAAACCAGCTTTTGCTTCGGCCGTTGCCGTTGCAGTTGCCTCGGCGGGTGCAGGGCGCAGCCCTGCCGAACCCCCAAACCCTTACTGGAGCAGGGAGCGCAGCATCCACGCGTACTTCTCGTGGGTCTGCAGGCGCTGGGTCATCAGATCCTCGGTCGGGGCGTCGTCAGCATCGTCGGCCACATCCAGCACTTCACGTGCCGTACGGCATACCGCTTCGTTGGCGACCACCAACTGGCGTACCATTTCACGCCAGTCCGCACTGTCGGTCAGGCCCGGCTCCTCGACGATCGAGGTCAGCGCAGCAAATTCCCGGTAGGAGCCCGGGGCATTGAAGCCCAGTGCGCGGATGCGCTCGGCCACATCGTCCAGTGCCGCCCACTGCTCGGTGTACTGCGTCTCGAACATGGTGTGCAGCGAGTTGAACATCGACCCGGTGACATTCCAATGGAAGTTGTGGGTCTTCAGATAGAGCGTGAACGCATCGGCCTGGAACCGCGCCAAACCGTCGGCGATCTTCTTGCGGTTGCCCTGGGTGATCCCGATATCGATGTTGGGGGCCGACGGCGCGGAAGCCGCAAGCTTCTGCTTGCCGGTCTTGGGCTTGGTCGTGCTCTTGGTCTTCGCCATGGGGTTCCTCCTTGTGGAATCGTTGGCCTTCACAATAAATCAGTCTTGATGACTGGTCGCATTCAAAGTTTTAAACGAACCGATTGATGAACGCTATCGACAAAATGCCGCAGTCCCGCCAGCGCCAACAGCGTGCCGCCATCGACGGCGCCATGAGCCGCGACCGTGGACGATTGCTGGGAATGCTCTCGCGTTGCCAGGCCAAGCCACAGGATGCGGCGCTGGCCGCCAGTTTCGAGCAGGCCTTGCAGGTTTCGGTGCAGCGCCGGCAGGCGCGGGCGCAACAACAGCCGGCCATTACTCTGGACCCTCAGCTGCCGATTGCGCGTGAAGCCGAGACCATCACCCAGCTCATCCGCGACCACCAGGTGGTGGTGATCGCCGGCGAAACCGGTTCGGGCAAGACCACGCAGCTGCCGAAACTGTGCCTGGCCGCCGGCCGTGGCCAGGCGGGCATGATCGGCTGCACGCAGCCGCGACGGATCGCCGCGCGTGCGGTGGCCAGTCGCGTCGCGCAGGAACTGCACAGCGAGCTGGGCCAGCTGGTGGGCTACCAGGTGCGCTTCAATGACAAGGTCGGCGAAGACACCCGCATCAAGTTCATGACCGACGGCATCCTGCTGGCGGAGATCGCCAGCGATCGCTGGCTGTCGAACTACGACACGATCATCGTCGACGAAGCGCATGAGCGCAGCCTCAACATCGACTTCCTGCTGGGCTATCTCAAGCAGCTGCTGCGCAAGCGCCCGGACCTGAAGCTGATCGTCACGTCGGCGACCATCGACACCGAGCGTTTCGCCCAGCATTTCGACAACGCACCGGTGATCAGCGTCGAAGGCCGTACCTATCCGGTGGAGGTGCGCTATCGCGCGCTGGAAGGCGAGGGTGAAGACCAGGGCGAGCGCACGGTCAACGATGCGATCGTCTCGGCCATCGATGAAATCACCCGCCTGGATTCGCGCGGTGACGTGCTGATTTTCCTGCCGGGCGAGCGCGAGATCCGCGATGCGCACCAGTCACTGGAGCGGCGCAAGTACCGCAATACCGAAGTGCTGCCGCTGTACGCACGGCTGTCCAACCAGGACCAGGACCGTGTGTTCAACCCGGGTCCGAACCGGCGCATCGTGCTGGCCACCAACGTGGCCGAGACCTCGCTGACGGTGCCGCGCATCCGCTACGTGGTCGACCCCGGTTTCGCCCGCGTCAAGCGTTACAGCCCGCGCAACAAGCTTGACCGCCTGCACATCGAGCCGATCTCGCAGGCCAGCGCCAACCAGCGCAAGGGCCGCTGTGGCCGCGTGGCCGAGGGCATCTGCTATCGCCTTTATGGCGAGGCCGATTTCCAGGCACGGCCGGAGTTCACCGATCCGGAAATCCGTCGCTCCAGCCTGGCCGGGGTGATCCTGCGCATGCTGCAGCTCGGCCTGGGCCGCATCGAGGACTTCCCGTTCCTTGAGGCGCCGGATGAGCGGGCCGTCGCTGACGGTTGGCAGCATCTGACCGAGCTGGGGGCGATCGACAGCGAGCGCCATCTGACAGCGATCGGCAAGCAGATGGCGCGCCTGCCGGTGGACGTGAAGCTGGCACGCATGCTGGTTGCCGCACAGGTTGCTGGTTGTCTGCGGCCGATGCTGGTGATCGCCTCGTTCCTGGGCATCCAGGACCCGCGCGAACGGCCGCCGGAAGCGCGTGGCGCAGCTGACAGCGCACATGCGCAGTTCGCTGACGGCCGCTCCGAGTTCGTCGGTGTGCTGCGCCTGTGGGATGCCTATCGCCAGTCCCATGAGGATCTGACCCAGTCCAAGCTGCGCGACTGGTGTGGCCGCCATTTCCTCGGTTTCCTGCGCATGCGCGAATGGCGCGAGCTGCATCGGCAGCTGCGCCTGCTGTGCGAGGAATTGGGCTGGAAGGAAGAGGGCAGCGAGGCGTCGATGGCGCCGTTGCTGGCTGGCAGCAGCGCACCACCCGCGGCCCGCGATGACGCCACCGCAGTAAAGGCAACCCGTGGCCAGCTGCACCGTGCCGCGCGCCTGGCCCGCGAGGGCAAGGCCGAAGCAACGCCGGCACCGGTTGCTGCGCGCGCACAGAAAGATCAGGCTCCGGAGGGCGGCGGCTACAGCGAGCGCGCGCGCGCCACTGCCTACCAGACCCTGCATCGGGCGCTGGTGGCGGGCCTGCCCACGCAGATCGGCCATCGCAGCGAAAAGGGCGATTTCCAGGCGCCGCGCCAACGCCGTTTCCTGCCGTTCCCCGGCTCGACGCTGTCCAAGCGGCCGCCGCCGTGGCTGCTGGCAGCCAACCTGCTGGATACGCAGAAGGTGTGGGGCATGACCCTGGCGGCAATCGAGCCGGACTGGGTGATTGCCGAACTGCCGCACCTGCTGCTGCGCAAGCACTTCGATCCGCACTGGTCGCGTGCGCAGGGCCAGGTGCTGGCCTCCGAACAGATCAGTCTGTTCGGGCTGGTGCTGGCACCGAAGAAGCCGGTGCACTACGGCCGTATCAATGCCGGCGAAGCGCACGACATCTTCGTGCGCCAGGCGCTGGTGACCGGTGAGATCAACACCCGCGCCAGCTTCGTGGCCGACAACCAGAAGGTGCTGGAGCAGGCGCGCGAGGAAGAAGCCAAGCTGCGCCGCGCCGGCATCGTCGCCGACGAAGACTGGCAGGCACGCTGGTACCTGGACCGGGTGCCGCCGCAGATTCATTCCGCCTCCGGGCTGGATGCGTGGTGGAAGGCGTTGCCGCCGGAACAGCGCAAGGGCCTGCACTGGTCATTGGTGGATCTGCTGCCGGGCGAAGGCAGCGAGCAGGAGCGCTACCCGAAGTACCTGGCCCTGGGCCAGGCGCGGTTGCCGCTGCACTACCGTTTCGAGCCGGGCGCCGAGGATGACGGCGTGACCCTGGACGTTCCGTTGCACCTGCTCAACGCGCTGGATGCGGTGCAGTTGGGATGGCTCGCGCCCGGTTTCGTTGCCGACAAGGCGGCGGCATTGATCCGCAGCCTGCCCAAGGCCATGCGGCGCAACTACGTGCCTGCGCCGGATTTCGCGCGTGCGTTCTACGAGGCCTTCCCGCAGCCCAGCGCCGACGCGATCACCGGCGAGCTGGCGCGCTTCCTGTCACGGGCAACCGGCGCAAGCGTGGCCGCGATCGATTTCGAGCCCGGTTCAATCGAGCCGCACCTGCACATGAACCTGCGCCTGCGCGACGAGCAGGGCAAGGTGCTGGCGACGTCGCGCGACCTCGACGTCCTGCGTGCGACGTTCGGCGGCCGTGCCGGCGATGCGTTCGCCGCGCGTGCCGGGCGCGAGATGGCGGCCGATGGTCTGCGCACGTTCCCGGCCACGCCGATTCCGCTGCAGGTACCGGGTGAAGCCGGCGTGCCGGCCTATCCCGCGCTGAAGGATGAAGGGGACAGCGTCGCACTGCGTATCTACGCCGATCGCCAACAGGCCGAGGAATTACACCCGCTCGGCGTGCGCCGACTGCTGGAGATCGGCCTGGGCGAGAAGATCAAGCAGGCACGCAAGCAGTTGCCGGTCGCAGCGAAAACCGGCCTGTTGTACGCCTCGATCGAAACCCAGGAGCGCCTGCGTGGCGACCTGGTCGATGCGGCGATGAATGCCGTGCTGGCCGACGGCCTGGGTGATATCCGTGATGCGGCGGCATTCGAGCAGCGTCGCGAACACGCAGCAAAAACGCTGTTCGGCGAAGCCATGCAGCGGTTGAAACTGGCCGAGTCGATCCTTGCCCTGGTGGCCGAGTTGAAGCCGATGCTGGAGGCGCCGTTGATGGGCTGGGCGCGCGGCAATCTGGATGACATGGAAGCGCAGCTGGTCGGGCTGATCCATCCCGGCTTCCTGCGCGACACGCCGGCCGATGCCCTGGCGCAGTACCCGCGTTATCTGAAAGCGATGATCCTGCGCACCGAGCGTGCCAAACGCGATCCGCCACGCGACCAGGCGCGCATGCTGGAACTGCATCCGTTCCTGGAGGCGTTGCAGGTGGGTGAGCAGCAGGGCCTGCGCGAGCGGCCGCAGTGGCAGGCACTGCGCTGGGACCTGGAAGAACTGAGGGTGTCGTTGTTCGCGCAGGAACTGGGCGCACGCACCGGCGTTTCGGCGAAGAAACTGGCGCAGCGGGTGACCGCACTGCGCCAGGCCTCGTAACTCTTGGCCCGACCCCGCCGGGTGCTCGCCGGTGGGGTCAATCGGAATGCCATCCACGCATGGCGTGGATCTACCGCGGGTCTCGGCGGTAGCGGCCGATGGCGCCGTTACTTGGTGCGGCGCACCTTGGGCTGGGTGTTCACGCCTTCGACCTTCAGGTACCACACGCCCATCACCCCGGGGCTGATGCTGACCTTCGGCGACTGCTTGCGCACGCCGGAAACCGAGGTGGCATCGGTCTGTTCCCACTGCTGGCCATTGTCCAGCACGTAGATCCGGCCCTTGCCGAAGCCGCGGAACTCGCCCTGCAGCACACCGCTGATCGGCTCGTTGCTGCCGAAGTCGAAGAAGCCGCGGTTCTTCACGATCACTTCCTGGCGGCCTTCCTCACGCGCTTCTTCGCGCACCGCAGCGACGGCTTCGGTGGTGGCGGCTTCAACCTTGCCCTGCAGCCAGCGGTTCAGCGTCGCCAGCTCGGCGGCATTGAGCTTGTCCAGGCCAGCGGCCTTGAATTCGGCTGCTGACATCTGCTGCTGCAGGTCACCCTGCACCACGCGCTGGGCCAGGGCGGGCGCCGACAGGGACAGCAGCAGGGCGGCACAGGCCAGCAGGCGCGGGCGGAAAGGCAGGGGGATCGAAGGCATGGCGGAACTCTCCGGTGGATGTCGGCGAGTGTAGCGGCATGTCCACATTCCCGGCGATGGTGGCCGCGGCGATTGTTCCTGAACGGCTGCGGCGCTAGTGTAGGGGCTTCTGTCTTGCCTGCTCGATGCTGTGAACCGCGCTTCCGTCCCCGGCCTGGATGCCTTGTTGAACCGTCCCTCGGCAGCCGTGCTGCCGGCTCCGCTGCGCCAGGCCCTGCGCGGGCATTGGGAATCGCCGGACTGCGACCCACAGATGCGTGCCAGCTGGTCGGTGCTGGGCGATACCCTGGATGCGCTGGCAATGCTCTCGGCAGACGAGGGCGCCGTGGTGGCAGCCCTGCTGTTCGATCTGCCGGGCCTGCGCGTCCACCTCGACGCACTGCCGCTGGGCAGCCACAAAGCGGCGGTGATCGGCCTGCTCGATGGCCAGGATGCGGCCGATCCGGTGTGGGCCCTGCACGCCGGACGCGAGGCGGGCCGCAACAGCGAAGGCCTGCGCCGGTTGCTGCTGGCCATCATCCGCGACCTGCGGGTGGTGCCGATCCTGCTGGCCCGGCAGCTGGCGCGCATGCGCGCGGCCGACAAGCTCGATGAGGAGCAGCGCCGCGCGCTGGCCCAGTTGACCCGCGACATCCATGCGCCGCTGGCCAACCGGCTGGGCATCTGGCAGTTGAAATGGGAACTGGAAGACCTGGCGTTCCGCCACCTGGAACCGGACACCTACCGGCGCATCGCGCGCGAGGTCGACGAAACGCGCATCGCCCGCGAGCGCTACGTCGAGAACGTGAAGAAGGTGCTGTCGCGCGAACTGGGCGTGCAGGGCATCCGTGCCGAGGTCAGCGGCCGGCCCAAGCACATCTACAGCATCTGGCGGAAGATGCAGAAGAAGCGCCTGGCCTTCGACCAGCTGTATGACATCCGTGCGGTACGGGTGATGGTCGATGACGTGGCCGCCTGCTACGCCGCGCTCGGCGTGGTGCATGCGCTGTGGGCGCCGGTGCCGAGCGAGTTCGACGATTACATCGCCCGCCCCAAGGCCAACGATTACCGCTCGCTGCACACGGCGGTAGTCGGCCCGGAAGGCCGCACCATCGAAGTGCAGATCCGCACCCACGACATGCACGCGCAGGCCGAGCTGGGCGTGGCCGCGCACTGGAAGTACAAGGAAGGCGGCAAGGGCGCGGAGAAATCGTTCGATCGCAAGATCACCTGGATGCGGCAGCTGCTGGAGCAGGCACAGGACGGGCAGGGCAATGAACTGGCCGGCGCGCTCGATGCCGAGCTGACCGAAGACCGGGTCTACGCGTTGACCCCGAAGGACGAGGTGCTGGACCTGCCGCAAGGTGCCACACCGCTGGATTTTGCCTACCAGGTGCACACCATGGTCGGGCACCGCTGCCGTGGGGCCAAGGTCAACGGCCGCATCGTGCCGTTGACCTATCGCCTACGCAGTGGGGACCGGGTCGAGATCCTGACCGGCAAGGAGGCCGACCCGCGCCGCGACTGGCTGATGCCGGCCAACGGCTTCCTGGCCAGCAACCGCTCGCGCGAGAAGGTACGCAGCTGGTTCCACAAGCTGGACCGTGCGCGCAACGTGCAGGCAGGGCGCGAACTGCTGGAGCGCGAACTGAAGCGGCTGGGCCTGCAGCATTCGGACCTGTCCGCGGCGGCGAAGAAGTTCCATGCCGACAGTGTCGACGACCTGTACATCCAGGTCGCGCTGGGCGACACCGGCCCCAACCAGGTCAGCCGTTCGCTGCTGGAAGCCGAGCGTGCGGCCAGCCAGCCGGCGCCGACGGCGGCATTGCCGCGGCCGACCGCGCGCCGCGAGAACCTGGGCAAGTCCAAGTTCACCGTACAGGGTGTGGGCAACCTGCTGGTGCAGCTGGCGCGCTGCTGCCAGCCGGTGGCCGGTGAACCGATTGTCGGCTACCTGACCCGTAGCCGGGGTGTCACGGTGCATCGTGCAGACTGCGTCGCACTGGCGCGGCTGGCTGCGACCAGCCCGCAGCGGATCCTGCCGGTGGAATGGGGCCAGGCCGGCGGCGGCTATGAAGTGGATGTGGTGGTCGAGGCAGTTGACCGCCGCTGGCTGCTGAAGGACATCACCAACCTGATCGCACAGGAAGACGCCTACGTGTTGGACATCCACAGCGACAACGTCCGCAACAGCGGCCGCGCGCATCTGCGCCTGCGGCTGAAGGTCAGCGACTACGGCCAGTTGTCTAATCTGCTGGGCAAGCTCGATGCGCTGCCGGGCGTCAGTGAGGCGCGTCGTCTGGGCTGAGCTTCACGCTGCCCCGGCTACCCTGCACGCATGGAACGCGAGCCCCCGCATCGCTCACACGGCGCCGCACATCCGGCGCTCGATCGCGTTCGCCGTGAAAGCCGCTGGTGGTGGCTGCAGGTGCGCCATGCACGCCGGGTATGGCGTTGGGCGCTGCTGGCGGCTGCAGCCGTGTTCGTGCTGCTGGTGCTGGTGCGCAAGCCGCTGGCCGACTGGTTCTGGGATGAGCCACAGATAGAGCAACTGCTGGCCGAGGGCGATCGCGCGCTGGCCGACGGGCGCCTGACTGCGGCCGACGGCAGCGGCGCGCGCGAACGCTACCAGGCGGTGCTGGCGTTGGATGGCGACCGCCCGCAGGCGCGGCAGGGACTGGCCCGCACCGGCGCGGCAGCGTTGCAGCAGTCGCGTGAGCGACTGCAGGCGGGCGACCTGGACGGTAGTGCGCAGGCGCTGGCGTTGGCGCGTGAGCTGCAGGTGCCGCGTGCCGAGGCAGACGCGGTGGCGCAGCAACTGCAGGCGCGTCGTCGTGCCGGCGCTGGCATCGGCGCGCTGCTTGCGCAGGCCCGCAATGCCTTTGCAGCCGGGCGGCTGGACGACGGCGACAGCAGCGCGCTGCCGTTGTTCCAGCGTGTGCTGGCGCTGCAGCCGGACAATCTGCCTGCGCTGGAAGGTCGCGAGGACGCATTGAGCGATCTGCTGCAGCAGGCGCGTGCACAGGCCGCGCGCGGCGAACTGGCCACGGCGGCTGCGATCCTGCAGCGCGCACGCCAGTTCGATGCAGGTCATTCCGAACTTCCTGCCAGCCAGGAAGCGCTGGCCCAGGCCGTCGACCAGCGGCTGCAGCAAGGTCAGCGTGCGCTCAAACGACAGCAGCTCGAGACGGCTGCCGACAGTTTCCAGGCCGTGCTGGCGGTCACCGCCGATGATCCCACTGCACTGCGTGGGCGCGAGCAGACCGTGCAGGCACTGCTGGCGCGCAGCCAGAAGCGGGCCGACGACTTCCAGTTCGAGGCGGCCGACAAGGACGCTGCGCTCGCGACGGGGCTGGGCGCCTCGCAGGCGGCACAGCAGCAGCTGGCACAGCGCCTGCAGCGTGCGCGACAGGCACGCCAGTCGTTGCAGCAGCCGGGCATCAGCGCTGTCCAGCGTGAGCGCCAGCTGCGTGATCGGTTGCGCCAGATCGATCGTGCCGAGCGTGCCGGGCAGTGGATCAGCCCCCCCGGTCACAGCGCCTTCGATGCGTTGCGCGAAGCGCAGGCACTGGCGCCGCGCGACAGCCGGGTCAAGGCGGCGGCAGCGCGTCTGCTGCCCGCCAGCAGGTCCTGCTTCGATGACAACCTGCGACAGAACCGGGTGCAGGCTGCGGGCGCTTGCCTGCAGGCCTGGCAGACGCTGGCGCCGACCGCCGCAGGATTGCCCGATGCGCGTTCCCGCCTGGCACAGCGCTGGCTGGCGATCGGCAGCGAACGGCTGGGCCGCGGGGATGTGGAATTTGCCGCCTCGGCCGTGGAGCAGGTGCGGCGGCTGCAGCCGGATCTGGCCGAACTTGCCGCGTTCGAGGACCGCCTGCGGCACGCTGGCGGCCACATCGACTAGTCGAAGAACACCCGCTGCACAGTCGCCGACGCGGCATCCAGCGAGAAATGCTCGGCCACGTTGGCCAGGCCAGCGGCGGCCAGCTGCTGCCAGAGCACAGGGTCCTGGTACAGGCGGACCACCGCATCGGCAAAGCCCGCTGCATCGTCGGCCACCAGCACATCCTGGCCGGCACGCAGGTGCATGCCTTCCACCGCGCAGGTGGTGCCGACCACGGGCTGGCCATGGGCCATGCTCAGGTTGATCTTGCCCTTCACGCCGGCGCCGAAACGCAGCGGCGCGATGGCGATGCGGGCACCGTCCATGTACGGAACGATGTCTTCGACGAAGCCATGCATCACTACACCCGGCTGGGTAGCAGCCAGAGCAAGCAGCGTCTCCGGTGCGCCGGCACCGATGCAATGCAGGTGCACCTGCGGCAGCGCCGCGCGGATGTGCGGGAACACGTCGCCGATGAACCACTCCATCGCATCCAGGTTCGGCGGGTGGCGGAAGCCGCCGACGAACACCAGGTCGTGGCGCTGCGCGAACGGTGCGCCCGCGCCGGCAACTTCATGCAGGTTGGAGATCAGCTCCACCCGCACCTGGGGTGCATCGGCCTGCAGCTGTTCGCGCTCGGCAGCGCTGACCAGCACGGTGATGTCGCACTGGTCCATCACTGCCAGTTCGCTGGCGCGGGTGCGTTCGGCGTTGCGCAGCAGGCCAGCATCGCCCGCCACTTCCGCACCACGGCGCTCGCGCAGGTAGTGCAGGTCGACGGTGTCGAACACGGTGCGGGCCTGCGGCGCGTAGCGCTCAAGCAGCGGCAGGCATTCGTTGGCGACGTGGTGGCGCACCATCATCACCACGTTGAAGCGGGTGCCATGGCTGCGCAGCCAGCCTGCGACACCGTCCAGGAAGGGCGTGTACCAGACTTCCACGCCCATCCGCTGCAGGGCTTCGGTCGCCACGCCGCCGTGTTCGCGCCGGGTGGGCACGAACACCACGTGGGCGCCGCCCTGCAGCAGCAGGCGGATCAGGTTGACCTGCCGCAGCGAGCCGGAGTCGCGTTCCGGGCGCGGCACTTCCTCATCCAGGATCAGCACCTGGCGCCGGCCGCGCAGCAGCAGCGCAGGCGAGGGCACTTCACCCACCTTGGGATGAGAGGCCAGTTCAGCGGCCCATCGGGCTGCGAAAACACCTTGGTTGCGTACCTGGTAAGCCTTCACGCCGCTGCCGGTATCGGTGCCGTTGCTGGTGCCTTCATCGTGGATCACCCGGCTGGCCGGCTGCACCAGCACCCGCAGCCCCTGCGCACGCACGCGGAACGCCAGGTCGGTGTCTTCGTAGTAGGCCGGCTTGTAGCGGGTGTCGAAGCCGCCCAGTTGCTGCCACAGTGCACGGGGCAGCATCAGCGCGGCGCCGGAGCAGTAATCGACGTCACGCAGGCTGGCGAAGCGGGGGTCATCGGCCGCTTCGAAACGGCCGTAGCTCCAGCCACTGCCATCGCCGAAGATCACCCCGCCCGATTCCTGCAGGCGGCCGTCGGGATACAGCAGCTGGCTGCCGACCAGGCCGGCATCGGCGACGGTCGCAAAGGTGTCCAGCAATGCCTCCAGCCAGCCCGGCTGCGGCACCGTATCGTTGTTGAGCAGCACCACGTAGCGGCCGCGCGTGCGCGACACGCCGTCGTTGCAGGCCTCGATGAAGCCACCGTTGCGCTCGCGCACTTCGTAACGCAGGCCGCTGATCTGCGGCATCCACTGCACCGTTGCGTCGCTGCTGCCGTCGTCCACCACCAGGATCTCGCAGGCCACCGACGGCGGGTGCGCGGCCAGGGCGCGCAGGCAGGCCAGGGTATGGTCGACGTGGTTGTAGACCGGAATGACGATGCTTACTTCCGGCGTATCGCTGGTGGGCACCGCGAAGGGAGCGAACGGCTGTGCCGGTGGCAGGTACAGCGGTTTGCGCGGTGCTGGAACGGCGCGCTGGGTGTGCACCCGGATCCGCTGCCAAGTGGCTCGCCAGCCGCGGGTACGCAGGCTGGCCAGGCTGCGGCGGGCCAGCCCGGTCAGGCGATTGATCAGGTAGCGGATTTCGGCCAGGGACATCGCCATCCGGTTGCAACTCCAGCTTAAGCAGGGGGGCCGGGAGAATTCGCCTGCCGCAGCGGCTGGGGTAGACTCGCCAGACCCTACATTGTCGCATTCCCGTGCCCCGACGCTACGATTCAGACGATATCGACGATTTCGACGACGACGACCAGCAGGACACCGGTCCGCTCTGGCGGCGCCGGCTGATCACCTGGAGCATGGCGGCGGTCGCCTTGGGATTGGGTTTCCTGATCCCCTACACGCTGTACCTGAACCAGCAGGTGACGCAACGCTTCGGTGAACTGCGCTGGCAGATCCCGACGCGCGTCTATGCACGCCCGCTGGTGCTGTTGCCCGGCAAGGCGATGGATGCGGCGACCCTGAAGACCGAACTGGCCGCCTCGGCCTATCGCGATGATGGCCAGGGCAAGGAACCGGCAACCTATGCGGTGCAGGGCGGGCGCTTCGTCATCTCCAGCCGCGGCTACAACGACGTCGATGGCCAGGTCGCACCGCGTCGGGTCGAGCTGTCGCTGTCCGGCGGCAGCATCGCCTCGCTGCGCGACGCCGACAGCCGCAAGGCGCTGAAGGCGGCCCGCATGGATCCTGCACGCATCGCCACGCTGTATGGGCAGAAGCAGGAAGAACGCCGCCTGATCCGCATGAACGAGGCCCCGGACCTGCTGGTCACTGGCCTGCAGGCGGTCGAGGACAAGGACTTCAACCGCCATCACGGCATCGATCTGTCCGGCATCGCGCGCGCGGTCTGGGTGACGGTCCGCTCCGGTGGGCAGAGCCGGCAGGGCGCTTCCACCCTGACCCAGCAGCTGGCCCGCAGTGGTCTGCTCGGCATCGGCAAGGAACAGACCGTCACCCGCAAATTCAACGAAGTGCTGTACGCGTTGATCATGGAAGCGCGCTATGACAAGCGCACCATCTTCGAGGCGTACCTCAACCAGGTGTATCTGGGCCAGCGCGGCAGCCAGGCGATCCACGGCATGTCCTCCGGCGCCGAGTTCTGGTTCGGCCGTGATCTCTCCTCGCTGGAAACTGAGCAGATCGCGCTGTTGATCGGCCTGGTCAAGGGGCCGTCGTACTACGACCCGCGGCGCAATCCCGAGCGTGCGCTGGACCGTCGCAACTTCGTGCTGGGCAAACTGCACGAGGCGACCCTGATCGATGATGCCGAGTACCAGCGGGCGTTGAAGGCGCCGCTGGGCGTGCCCAAGACCCCGGGCCTGGTGGCAGCCAACCGCTTCCCGGCCTACGTCGACCTGGTGCGTCGCCAGCTTGGCCACGACTATCCGGAATCTGCGTTGCAGGGCGCCGGCCTGAGCGTGATGAGTGGCATGTCGCCGTCCGCGCAGGCCTATGCCGAAGGCGCGGTCACGCGCACCATCAAGTCGCTGGAAAGCAAGCGTCGCCCCGAGCTGCAGGCTGGCCTGGTGATGACCGACGTGCACAACGGCGACGTGGTGGCGGTGATCGGCAGCCGCGAAGTGTCCGAGGTCGGCTTCAACCGCGCCATCGAGGCGCAGCGCCCGGTCGGCTCGCTGCTCAAGCCGTTCGTGTACCTGCTCGCACTCGCGCAGCCGGACCGCTACTCGCTGGCCAGCTGGGTCGACGATTCTCCGGTGACCGTGCAGCTCAGCCGCGGCCGCAACTGGAATCCCGGCAATGCGGACAACCGCAGCCACGGCACCGTGCGCCTGATCGACGCGCTCGCCCACTCCTACAACCAGGCCACGGTACGCGTGGGCATGCAGGTCGGCCCGGAACGGGTGACCCAGCTGATCCACGTGCTCGCCGGTATCAAGGCCGAGGCAAATCCGGCGGTGATCCTCGGTTCGACCGACCAGAGCCCGTACGCGATGGCGCAGCTGTACCAGTTCCTGGCATCGGGCGGCGAAATCCAGCCGCTGCACGCGGTGCGTGGCGTTCTCGATCCGCAGGGCAAGCTGCTCAAGCGCTACGACAAGACGCCTGCGCCGGCACAGGAGGGCGACTCCATTGCCGCCAACCTGATCAGCATCGGCCTGCAGCAGGTGGTGGCCAGCGGTACCGCGCAGCGCTTGAATGCCGATGGCCTGGGCCGCCTGCAGCCGGCCGGCAAGACCGGCACCACCAACGATGGCCGCGACAGCTGGTATGCCGGTTACACCGGCGACCACCTGGCGGTGATCTGGATGGGCAACGACCAGAACGAACAGGCCGGCCTGTATGGCGCCACCGGCGCGATGCGGGTGTGGTCGGGCATCTTCCAGCGTCTGCCGACGGCGCCGCTGAAGGTCAGCAACAAGGGCCTCGACTGGCAGCCGGTTGCGGCGACCGGTATCAACAGCACCGATGAAGGCTGCCCGGGCGCACGCCGCTTCCCGTTCGTGGTGGGCTATGCGCCTGCCTACGAGCCGTGTGCACCGGCCGCCGTGCCGGACGCGCAGGGCGGTGCCGAAGGCGAGGGCGGCGGCTGGCGCAGCTGGTTCGGCCTTGACCGTAAACCGGAACCCGCCGCTGAACCCGCCGCAGCACCCGCTGCAGCGACTCCTCCTCCAAGCCGATGATGCCGATGACTATCCGTTCGCTGTTCCAGCCCCTGGTCCTGAGTGGCCTCAGCCTGGCCCTGGCGGCCTGCGTGAGCAGCGCGCCGCAGGTGGTCAAGCCGGTGGACACCACCACGCCCGCACAACGGCTGGCAGCGGTGGAAGCCGCCGCTGGCCCGGATGACAAGGAACTGTCGGTGCAGCCACTGCGCGATTCGCAGGTGGAGGATCTGCGGCAGACGGCGCTGAGCCAGCGCCAGGCCAGTGATCTGGCCGGCGCGGCTGCCAGCCTGGACCAGGCGTTGCAGATCGTGGCCGGTGATCCGTCGGTACTGCAGGAACGCGCGGAACTGGCGCTGCTGCAGGGCCAGTGGGCGGAGGCGGAAACGTTCGCGCGCAAGGCCGTGGACCTGGGTTCGAAGACGGGGCCGCTGTGCCGCCGGCACTGGGCGACGATCGAGCAGGCGCGCCTGGCACGCGGCGAGAAGGAGAATGCTGTGTCCGCGCATGCGCAGATCGAAGGTTGCACGGTGCCGGGGATCAAGCGCTACTGAGGTATTCCCCTCCATCGGCCGCTGCCCCCTCTGCGGCACGCACTCGCACTGATGGATGGTCGTGATGGGCCGGGTGGGTGGGGCGTGCAGGACACGCCGTAAACCCGTCCTTGGGGGCTCGATGGCGCCATCCATGGCGCCAACGGTCCTGCACGCCCCAC
>NZ_JBHZOP010000082.1:0-48162 GCF_042787595.1 Stenotrophomonas sp. YIM B13575
AGGAAACTGTCAGAGGCCGGGTGGGTGGGCTGGGCGGGGGTGTCAGCCGCATGGATGCGGCTGCCAAGCCTACAAGGACGTACTTGCGGCGTCCCCCGAACAGCCCACCCACCCGGCCCAACGAGCGATCCCGCTTCTGAACCCACCGCAGAGGGGGCTCAGCCCGTTGGCCGGGAAGCCTCAGTAGCCCGCCGCCTGCCCATCCTTGCGACTCTCCGACGCGCCGTAATATACGCCGGTCTCCGGATCACGCAGGATCGCCTGGTAGCCGCCGTACGGACCATCGGCAAACACCACGCGGTGACCCTTGCGCATCAGCGCACGCACCGTCTCGTACGGGAACCCGGTCTCCAGGTTGACCTCGCCACCATCGGTCATCGCCGTCGCCTGCCCAGTCGGCTCGGTCGAACCTTCGTGCTGGATGCGCGGCGCATCGCCGGCTTCCTGCAGGTTCATGCCGAAGTCCACCAGGTTCATCACGATCTGCGCGTGCCCCTGTGGCTGCATCGCGCCGCCCATCACGCCAAAGCTGGCATACGGCTTGCCGCCCTTGGTGATGAAGGCCGGAATGATGGTCTGGAAGGGACGCTTGCCCGGTGCGTAGCCATTGGGATGGTTCTTCTGCAGCACGAACATCTCGCCGCGATCCTGCAGGATGAAGCCCAGCCCCGGCGGTGCCATGCCGCTGCCCATGCCGCGGTAGTTGGACTGGATCAGCGACACCATCATGCCGTCGGCATCGGCCACGGTCATGTAGATCGTGTCGCCCTCTTCCAGCTGCTTGGGCGTACCCGGTTGTACTTCCTTCAGCGCCTTGTCCATCGAGATCAGCGCACGGCGCTGCGCGGCGTAGTCCTTGGAAATCAGCTTCTGTACCGGCGCCGGCTGGAAGGCCATGTCGGCGTAGAAGCGCGCACGGTCGGCGAAGGCCAGCTTCTTTGCTTCCACGAACAGGTGCACGTGCTCGGGCGAGCCGAACGGAATCTTCGAGAAGTCGTAGCCTTCCAGCACGTTGAGGATCTGCAGTGCGGCGATGCCCTGGCTGTTCGGCGGCAGTTCCCACACGTCATAGCCACGGTAGTTGCTGCTGACCGGTTCAACCCACTCGCCATGATGGTCGGCCATGTCCTGGTAGCTCAGGTAGCCGCCATTCTTCTTGAAGTAGTCGCCGATGGTGTGGGCGATATCACCCTTGTAGAAAGCATCACGCCCGCCGTCGGCAATCTTCTGCAGGGTGTCGGCCAGGTTCGGGTTCTTCCACATCTCTCCCTTGCGCGGGGCGTGGCCGTCGATGGTGAACTGTTCCTTGAAACCCGGATACTGCGACAGCTTCGGCACCGAGCGATCCCAGTAATAGGCGATCACTTCGGCAACGGGATGCCCCTCGCGCGCATAGCGGATGGCCGGCGCCAGGTTGTCGGCCATCGGCTTGCGGCCGAACCGGTCGTGCAACGCGAACCAGCCGTCCACCGCGCCCGGCACCGATACCGGCAGCGGACCGGTGGCCGGAATCTCCTTCAGGCCACGACGCTGGAACTCGGCCAGGGTGAGTGACTTCGGCGAGCGGCCGGAGCCGTTGTAGCCGTAGAGCTTCTGCGTCTTCGGGTCCCACACGATGGCGAACAGGTCGCCGCCGACGCCGTTGCCGGTGGGTTCCATCAGGCCCAGCGCGGCGTTGGCCGCAATGGCGGCGTCGACGGCCGAGCCACCGGCCTTCATCACGTCCAGCGCGATCTGCGTGGCCAGCGGCTGCGAGGTGGCGGCCATCGCATGCGGGGCGATCACCTCCGAACGGGTGGCGAAGGTGTGGCCGGTAATGCGGTCGGCGGCCTGGGACAGCATGGGCACGGCAGCCAGCACGGCAGCCGCCAGCAGGGAACGGGCAAGACGTCGGGACACGGTCGGGTTCCGATGGAAGGGTGGTGACCCGATCTTCGCTGCTGCGGCGATCAGGGGCCATCGGGCATAGGTCATGGACGGCCGCCCTTCGGTGGCTGCGGATCTTGGTCCGCACTGCTTTCGGCTTCGATGACTCCGGCGCGGACCAAGGTCGGCACCTA
This sequence comes from Stenotrophomonas sp. YIM B13575, assembly GCF_042787595.1. Classification (NCBI taxonomy): domain Bacteria; kingdom Pseudomonadati; phylum Pseudomonadota; class Gammaproteobacteria; order Lysobacterales; family Lysobacteraceae; genus Stenotrophomonas; species Stenotrophomonas sp. YIM B13575. The sequence goes on from NZ_JBHZOP010000082.1 coordinate 2,061, forward strand.
CCAAGGCGAAATCACCCCGAATCCGCGCAAAAAACCGGTTGAAAAGAGTGAATTCGGGTTCACCGAAACACTTTCAGCGGCAACCATCCTTGTGCCACAAGCGATTGCACTGCATGCAGTGGAAACTGACGGGAATATCGCTGCGAGGGTTGACAGCGCGGAAACGGCTGTGGTTTTCTCGATCACATGTTGCATCACAACACGCCACCGCGAACCCACATCGAAGCCGCCGATACCGGCGCCGCCTCGCTGCGTTCGATTCTTGTGCTCGTACTTATTACCCAACCAACAGGTGCGGGACGAGCCAGCGTGTAAGCAGCAAATACACCGGAACTCATCAAAACCCGCACCCGCCCAGGTGCGGGTTTTTTCATTTCAGGACCTGGTTTCAGACGCAACCACCATGACCAACGCCCATCGCACAACCCGGACCCGCTGCACCACGAATCCTCGTGGTGGCAGTACCTGCGCGACGCGCGGCGCTGCCCTCCCCACTTTTCCCTGACCGGCCGGTACGTCGCTTCGACTGCCGGCCGTCTTTTTTCTTCCCACCCGCAAGGAACCTCCCCCATGAGCACCAACGAACTGCCCCAGACCAAGATCGCCGTCATCGGCTACGGCAGCCAGGGCCGCGCGCACGCGCTGAACCTGCGTGAATCCGGCTTCGATGTGGTGGTAGGCCTGCGCCCGGGCGGCCCCACCGAGGTCAAGGCGCAGGCCGATGGCTTCACCGTGAAGGCACCGGCTGATGCAGTGAAGGATGCCGACCTGGTCGCAGTGCTGACCCCGGACATGGTGCAGAAGAAGCTGTACGAGGACGTGCTGGCACCGAACATGAAGCAGGGCGCGGTGCTGCTGTTCGCGCATGGCTTGAACGTGCACTTCGACATGATCAAGCCGCGCGACGACCTGGACGTGGTGCTGGTCGCACCGAAGGGCCCGGGTGCGCTGGTCCGTCGCGAATATGAAATCGGCCGCGGTGTGCCGTGCATCTGGGCGGTCTACCAGGACAAGAGCGGCAAGGCCGCCGAGTACGCGCTTGCCTATGCCGGCGGCCTGGGTGGCGCACGTGCCAACCTGATCCAGACCACCTTCAAGGAAGAAACCGAAACCGATCTGTTCGGTGAGCAGGCGGTGCTGTGCGGCGGCGCTTCGGCGCTGGTGCAGGCGGGCTTCGAGACGCTGGTGGAAGCCGGTTACCAGCCGGAAATCGCCTACTACGAAGTGCTGCACGAACTGAAGCTGATCGTCGACCTGTTCTACGAAGGCGGCATCTCGCGCATGTTGGAGTTCATCTCCGAAACAGCGCAGTACGGCGACTACGTCAGCGGCCCGCGCGTCATCGACGCCGGTACCAAGGAGCGCATGAAGGAAGTGCTGAAGGACATCCAGGACGGCACCTTCACCAAGAACTGGGTGGCCGAGTACGAGGCGGGCCTGCCGAACTACAACAGGTTCAAGCAGGCCGACCTGGAGCATCCGATCGAGAAGGTAGGCAAGGAACTGCGCGCCAAGATGGTCTGGTTGCAAGGTCAAGCCGCGTAACAACGCGGCACCCCCACCCGTTCTGCAAGGTTCCCCCATGAACTCTCCCACACACCGCAGCGCGCCGCCCAACGGCGCGCGCTGGCTGACCCAGGCGCTGGAGGCCGAGGGTGTCCGTACGCTGTTCGGCTACCCGGGCGGCACCATCATGCCGTTCTACGACGCGCTGGTGGATTCGTCGCTGAAGCACATCCTGGTGCGCCATGAGCAGGGCGCGGCGCTGGCCGCCAACGGCTTTGCGCGCGCCAGTGGCCAGGTCGGCGTCTGCGTGGCGACCTCCGGGCCGGGCGCGTCGAACCTGGTCACCGGCATCGCCGATGCGATGCTCGATTCGGTGCCGATGGTCTGCATCACCGGCCAGGTGGCCACGCCGCTGCTGGGCACCGATGCGTTCCAGGAACTGGATGTGTTCGGCTTGACCATGCCGATCGTCAAGCACAGCTGGCTGGTGCGCAGCGTCAACGATCTGCCGCGCGTGGTGGCCGATGCCTTCCGCATCGCCCGCGAAGGCCGGCCCGGCCCGGTGCTGATCGACCTGCCCAAGGATGTGCAGCTGGCCGATGCCAGCCACCTGCCGGCGCATGTGCCGGCCAGCGTCGAACCGCCGCCGGCCGCCGCCGACGCCGCCATCGCCGAAGCCATCGCCGCATTGGCCGCGGCCGAAAAGCCGGTGGTCTATGCCGGTGGTGGCATTGCCCTGGGCGATGCCGTGCAGGACCTGCGCGCGTTCGTCGAAGCCAGCGCCATCCCGACCGTGATGACCCTGCGCGGGCTGGGCGCGCTGCCTCCCCAGCACCCGCAGTCGCTGGGCATGCTGGGCATGCACGGCACCCGTGCAGCGAACATGGCCGTGCAGGAGAGCGACCTGCTGCTGGTGCTGGGTGCGCGTTTCGATGATCGGGCGACCGGCAAGCTGGCCGAGTTCGCGCCCTTCGCCCGCGTGGTGCACATCGATGCCGATGCGTACGAGATCTCCAAGCTGCGCAGCGCCGATGTCGCCGTACCCGGCAACGTCGGCCATGCCATCCGCGCCCTGCGTGCGGCCTTCCCCTCCCCCAAGGCCCACCAGGACGCGTGGCGCAAGCGCTGCGCACAGCATCGCGACCGCTTTGCCGCCCGCTACGACGCACCGGGCCAGCACATCTACGCCCCGGCGCTGCTGAAGCGGCTGAGCGAGCTGGCACCGGCCGATACGGTGATCGCCTGCGACGTCGGCCAGCACCAGATGTGGGTGGCGCAGCACTGCCGCTTCAATCATCCGCGCAACCACCTGACCAGCGGTGCGCTGGGCACGATGGGCTTCGGCCTGCCGGCAGCAATGGGCGCGCAGTTCGCCTGCCCTGAGCGCACCGTGGTGCTGGTGTCCGGCGATGGCAGCTTCATGATGAACGTGCAGGAGCTGGCGACCATCGCCCGCTGCCGCCTGCCGGTGAAGATCATCCTGTTGGACAACAGTTCGCTGGGGATGGTGCGGCAGTGGCAGGAGCTGTTCTTCGCCGAGCGCTACAGCGAGATCGACCTGTCCGACAACCCGGACTTCGTGGCTCTGGCCAAGGTGTTCGGCATCGCGGCCACGCGCATCGATGCGCGTGATGACGTCGAAGGTGGCCTGGCCGCATTGCTGGCCGAGCCGGGCCCGGCCCTGCTGCACGTGGCCATCGATGCACGCGCGAACGTGTGGCCGCTGGTGCCGCCCAATACCGCCAACAGCACCATGCTGGAAAGCAACCCTGCACATGCACGCCAGGAGATCCCCAATGCAATACCGGCTTGACCTGGTGCTGCAACCGGCCGAGGGCGCGCTGCTGCGCGTGATCGGCATGGCCGAACGCCGCGGCTTCGCACCGCACGCGATCACCGGTGCGCCGGTGGCCGCCGATGATGGTCGTTGGCACCTGCAACTGGTGGTGGACAGCCAGCGCCCGCCGGAAACGCTGTGCCGGCAGATGGAAAAGATCTACGACTGCGTTTCGGTGCAGATGACCGCACTGGAAGGAGTATCCGCATGAACGCCCGTACCGTATTCAGCACGGTGCCGGTACGGAGGCGTCTTCTTCGCCGCCCGTGCCCGCAGGCGGTGGTCGGCAACACCCTGCTGGTGGCCCATGCCGGCCGCTGATGCCAGCACGGAAAGCGATGTCGGCGACGTAACCGTTGCCGACGTACTGGCTGCGCAGGCCCGCCTGCGCCGCTTCCTGCCGCCCACTCCGCTGCACCATGCCGAGCGCTTCGGCACCTGGCTGAAGCTGGAGAACCTGCAGCGCACCGGCTCGTACAAGGTGCGCGGCGCGCTGAATGCCCTGCTGGCCGCCCGCGAACGTGGCGATACCCGGCCGGTGATCTGCGCCTCGGCCGGCAACCACGCGCAGGGCGTGGCCTGGGCCGCCTATCGCCTGGATGTGCCGGCCATTGCCGTGATGCCGCATGGCGCACCGGCCACCAAGATCGCTGGCGTCGCCCATTGGGGCGCGACGGTGCGCCAGCATGGCAACAGTTATGACGAGGCCTACGCGTTCGCCGTCGAGCTGGCGCAGCGCCACGGCTACCGCTTCCTGTCCGCGTTCGACGATGCCGATGTCATCGCCGGTCAGGGCACCGTCGGCATCGAGCTGGCCGCGCATGCGCCGGACGTGGTGATCGTACCGATCGGCGGTGGTGGCCTGGCCTCCGGCGTCGCGCTGGCACTGAAGTCGCAGGGCGTGCGCATCGTCGGTGCGCAGGTCGAGGGCGTCGATTCGATGGCACGAGCGATCCGCGGCGACGTGCGCGAGATCAATCCTGTGCCGTCGCTGGCCGATGGCGTGCGGGTGAAGATCCCCGGTTTTCTGACCCGCCGCCTGTGCACCTCGCTGCTGGACGATGTGGTGATCGTGCGCGAAGCCGAACTGCGCGAGACCCTGGTGCGGCTGGCACTGGAAGAACACATCATCGCCGAGGGCGCCGGTGCGCTGGCACTGGCCGCCGGCCGTCGCGTCGCCGGCCGCCGCAAGTGCGCGGTCGTCTCCGGCGGCAACATCGATGCCGGCGTGCTCGCCGGCCTGCTCACCGACATCCGTCCGCGCCCGCCACGCAAACCGCGCCGACGCCGGGCAGAAACTCCGCGTTCGCCCGGCAAGGCGACCGCCACCGCTTTCCCCACGCCTTCCCCTTCCCCTTCCCCCCTGCAAGCCGTCGCACCCGCTGTCGAGGAGATTTCCCTGTGACCACCATCGAACGAATTACCACCCCGCGCATCCGCATCTTCGACACCACCCTGCGTGACGGCGAGCAGTCCCCCGGCTGCAGCATGAGCCCGCCGCAGAAGCTGGTGATGGCGCGTGCGCTGGACGAACTGGGCGTGGACATCATCGAGACCGGCTTCCCGGCCAGCTCGCAGTCCGACCGCGAAGCGATGGCCCTGATCGGCCGCGAACTGCGCCGCCCAAGCCTGAGCCTGGCGGTGCTGTCACGCTGCCTGCAGGCTGACATCGAGACCTCGGCGCGTGCACTGGAAGCGGCGGCCAACCCGCGCCTGCATGTGTTCCTGTCGACCAGCCCGCTGCACCGTGAGCACAAGCTGCGGATGACCCGCGAGCAGGTACTGGAATCGGTACGCCGGCACGTAGCGCTGGCCCGCTCCTACATCGATGACGTCGAGTTCTCCGCCGAGGACGCCACCCGCACCGAACTGGATTACCTGATCGAGGTCTCGCGCGTGGCGATCGCTGCCGGCGCCACCACCATCAACCTGCCCGACACCGTGGGCTTCACCACGCCGGAAGAGATCCGCACGATGTTCCAGCAGGTCATCGCTGGCGTCGCCGACGTGCCGAACGCAGGCAACGTGATCTTCAGCGCACACTGCCACAACGACCTGGGCCTGGCCGTGGCCAATTCGCTGGCCGCCATCGAAGGCGGCGCGCGCCAGGTCGAATGCACCGTCAACGGCATCGGCGAACGCGCCGGCAACTGCTCGCTGGAAGAGATCGCGATGGTGCTGAAGGTGCGCCAGGCGTTCTACGAGCAGGACACCGCCATCGACACCCCGCGCATCGTCGGCACCTCGCAGCTGTTGCAGCGCCTGGTCGGCATGCCGGTACAGCGCAACAAGGCCATCGTCGGTGCCAATGCCTTCGCCCATGAATCGGGTATCCACCAGCACGGCATGCTGCGCCATCGCGGCACCTACGAAATCATGCGTCCGGAAGACGTGGGCTGGGAAGACTCGCAGATGGTGCTGGGCCGCCACAGTGGCCGCGCCGCCGTCGAAGCGCGCCTGCGCGCGCTGGGCTTCTGGCTGGAAGAAGACGAGCTGAAGCTGGTGTTCGAGCAGTTCAAGGGCCTGTGCGAGCAGCAACGCGTGGTCACCGACGCCGACCTGCAGACACTGATGCAGGGCGGCTCCAACGCACAGGGCTACCGCCTGGCCTCGATGACCATCAGCGATGTCGGCAGCCGCGCCAATGCGCTGGTCGAACTGTCCGACCCGGACGGCAACCGCGTGGCCGAGACCGCACAGGGCGATGGCCCGGTCGATGCCCTGTTCGGCGCGCTGTCGGCCGCCACCGGCGTGCAGCTGATGCTGGACAGCTACCACGTGCACAGCGTCGGCATCGGTGCCGATGCGCGCGGCGAAGCCAATCTGAGCGTGCGTCACGAAGGCGTCGAGTACGACGGTACCGGCACCAGCAAGGACATCATCGAAGCCTCCGCGCTGGCCTGGCTGGACGTGGCCAACCGCCTGCTGCGCCAGCGCCAGGCCAACGCCGGCGTCAGTACTGAAGCACCTGCCACCGCCACTGCCTGAGGAATGTGAGATGAGCGCCTTCGACACCGCAACCACCACCAGCAGCGCTGGCCAGCAGTGGAATGCCCAGGATTATGCGATCGACGCCGGGTTCGTGCCGACCCTCGGCGGCGCGGTAGCGCGCCTGCTCGACGCACGTGCCGGCGAGCGCATCCTCGACCTGGGCTGTGGCGATGGCGTGCTCACCACCGAACTGGCCCTCAGCGGCGCACACATGCAGGGCGTCGATGCTTCGCCGGAAATGGTGATCGCCGCCCGTGCACGGGGTGTCGATGCGCAGGTGATGGACGGCCACGCGCTGACCTTCGAGGGCGCGTTCGATGCAGTGTTCAGCAACGCGGCGCTGCATTGGATGCCCAACCCGGATCGCGTGCTGGAAGGCGTTCGCCGCGCCCTGCGCCCCGGCGGCCGCTTCGTCGCCGAGTTCGGCGGTCATGGCAACGTGGCCACGATCGTTGCGGCGGTACAGGCCGCGCGCGTCGCCCATGGCCACGGTGCCAGCGCATTCCAGTGGTACTTCCCCAGCGCCGATGCCTACGCCGAACGCCTGCGCCAGCATGGCTTCCAGGTGCAGCTGATCGAATGCCTGCCACGCCCGACCGCGCTGCCGACCGGCGTTGCCGGCTGGCTGCGGGTGTTCGCCGCACCGCTGCTGGACGACCTGCCGGCCGACGCGCGCGCCACCGTGCGCGATGCCGCCGCCGCCCTGCTGGCGGATCTGCCGCGCAACGCCGCTGGCCAGCCGCTGGCCGACTACGTGCGCCTGCGCGTGCTCGCGCGGCGCCGCTGACCCGACCCTGTTACTTTCTCTTCGATGTCCGCTACTTCGTACTCCTGCCAGGCAAACGCATGACTTCCGCACCCCGCACCCTGTACGACAAACTGTGGGACGCCCACGTGGTGGTTCCAGAAACCGACAGCGCGCCCGCCGTGCTGTATATCGACCTGCACCTGATCCATGAAGTGACCTCGCCGCAGGCCTTCACCGAACTGCGCGAGCGCGGCCTGAAGCCGCGCCGTCCGGATCGGACCAAGGCGACGATGGACCACTCCACGCCGACCCTGCCGCCCGCCGCCGATGGCACCCTGCCCTACGCCAGCGCCGCGTCCGAAGCGCAGGTCGCCATGCTGGCACGCAACTGCGCCGAGCACGGCATCGAACTGTTCGACATGGCCTCGGACAATCGCGGCATCGTCCACGTGATCGCCCCGGAACAGGGCTTCACCCAGCCCGGCATGACCATCGTCTGCGGCGACAGCCACACCTCCACCCACGGCGCGTTCGGGTCGCTGGCCTTCGGCATCGGTACCAGCGAAGTCGGCCATGTGCTGGCCACGCAGTGCCTGCTGCAGCGCAAGGCGAAGACCTTCGCGATCACCGTCGATGGCCCTCTGGCACCCGGCGTCGGCGCCAAGGACGTGGTCCTGCACATCATCGGCGTGATCGGCGTCAATGGCGGCACCGGCCACGTGATCGAGTTCCGCGGCAGCACCATCGAAGCGATGGACATGGAACAGCGCATGACCCTGTGCAACATGTCGATCGAAGCCGGTGCACGCGCCGGCATGGTCGCTCCCGACCAGGTGACGTTCGACTTCGTTGCCAATACCCCACGCGGCCCGAAGGGCGCCGACTTCGACACCGCCGTGGCCCGCTGGACGCAGCTGCGCAGCGATGAAGGCGCGCGCTTCGACAGCGAGGTGCACATCGATGCTGCCCATATCCGCCCGACCCTGACCTGGGGCACCCACCCCGGCACCGCCATCGCGGTGGACGCGCCGATCCCGGCAGCCAACGATGCCGCCGCGCAGAAGGGCCTGGATTACATGCACTTCCAGGCGGGACAGACGCTGGCCGGCACACCGGTGGACGTGGTCTTCGTCGGCTCCTGCACCAACGGCCGCCTGAGCGACATGCGCGAAGTAGCGCAGGTGCTGCGCGGTCGTCGCATCGCCGAGCGCGTGCGCATGCTGGTGGTGCCCGGCTCGGAAATCGTCAAGCGCCAAGCCGAAGCCGAGGGCATCCACGAGATCGTGCGCGCGGCCGGTGCCGAGTGGCGCGAGCCGGGTTGTTCGATGTGCATCGCCATGAATGGCGATCTGGTCGCCCCCGGCCAACTGGCAGTCAGCACCAGCAACCGCAATTTCGAGGGCCGCCAGGGCCCGGGCTCGCGCACCCTGCTGGCCTCGCCGATGAGTGCCGCCTGGGCCGCCGTGCAGGGCCACGTGGCCGATGCCCGTGAACTGTTCGCACAGGAGGTGGCCTGATGAGCGGCTTCCGCACCCTGCGTTCGGCCAGCGTGGTGCTGCGCCAGACCAATATCGATACCGACCAGATCATTCCGGCGCGGTTCCTGTCCACCACCGAGCGCGCCGGCCTGGGCCGCAACGCGTTCAACGACTGGCGCTGGCAGGCCGATGGCTCCCCGGTGGCCGACTTCGCCTTCAACCAGCCGCACAACGCCGGCCGCAGTATCCTGCTGGCCGGGCGCAACTTCGGCTGCGGCTCATCGCGCGAGCATGCGCCGTGGGCGCTGACCGACCTCGGCCTGCGCGCCATCGTCAGCAGCGAGATCGCCGATATCTTCCGCGGCAATTCGCTGAAGAACGGCCTGCTGCCGATCGTGCTGGACGAAGCCGACGTGCAGGTGCTGATGCAGCGCCCGGACGATGAACTGACCATCGACGTGGCCACGCGCGAACTGCGCACACCCGATGGCCGCGTCTACTCCTTCCCGTTGGACGGCTTCTCGCAGACCTGCCTGCTGGAAGGCGTCGATCAATTGGGTTATCTGTTGGGCCGTGTCCCTGAAATCGAACGTTACGAGGGTGAGCATGCACGCTGAGATTGTTGTCCTGCCCGGTGATGGTATCGGCCCGGAAGTGGCCGCCGCTGCGGTCGCCGTTCTGAACGCCGTGGCCGAACGCTTCAACCACACCTTCACCTTCAGCGAGCACGATATCGGTGGCATCGCCATCGACCGTCACGGCGAGCCGTTGCCAGCCTCTACCCTGGCCGCCTGCCAGGCCGCCAACGCGGTGCTGCTGGGCGCGGTGGGCGGCCCGAAGTGGTCCGACCCTAACGCCAAGGTGCGCCCGGAGCAGGGCCTGCTGGCGATCCGCAAGGCGCTGGGCCTGTATGCCAACCTGCGTCCGGTGCGCACCCACGAAGCGGCACTGCACGCCTCGCCGATCAAGGCCGAGCTGCTGCAGGGCGTGGACTTCGTGGTGGTGCGCGAACTGACCGGTGGCATCTACTTCGGCGACAAGACCCGCGATGCCGACAGCGCCAGCGATCTGTGCCGCTACACCGTGGTCGAGATCGAGCGTGTGCTGCGCACTGCCTTCCGCCTGGCGCAGCAGCGGCGCGGCAAGGTCACCTCGGTGGACAAGGCCAACGTGCTGGAAACCTCACGCCTGTGGCGTGACGTGGCCGCGCGCATCGGCCGCGAGGAGTTCCCGGACGTCGCGCTGGAACACCAACTGGTCGATTCGATGGCCATGCACCTGCTGGCCAAGCCGCGCGAATACGACGTGATCGTGACCGAGAACATGTTCGGCGACATCCTTACCGATGAGGCCTCGATGCTGGCCGGCTCGCTGGGCCTGCTGCCATCGGCATCGCTGGGCGAGCCGGGTGCGGTGGGCATCTACGAGCCGATCCATGGTTCGGCACCGGACATCGCCGGCAAGGGCATCGCCAACCCCTACGCGACGATTTTCAGTGCGGCGATGCTGCTGCGCCATTCGCTGGGCCTGGAAGCCGAAGCCGCAGCGGTGGAAGCGGCGGTGCACGCAGTGCTGGACGATGGCGTGTTCACTGCCGATCTGGCGGCAAAGGGTTCGGCCGTGAGTACGGCGACGGCCACCGACGCGGTGCTGGCCAAGCTGGGATGACACACGCGGGTGCCGGGACATGCCCGGCACCCTTTGCATGCCGATCGGTAGCGCCGCCCTACCCCGCCTGCTGTTGGTTGCCCGGCATGAGATCAGCTCAGCGCGTGGTGCTGCGCGCGTAATCGCTGGCGCAACCGGCAACAACGCGGCCTTCGTTGGTGCGCATCACGATGTGCTGTGGGATCCAACTGCCACCGCTGAAAGCAACCGGCGGCAACAGGCGCTGCCAGGCAGCCTTGCCGACCCTGTGCGAGGTATCCAAGCCTGCCTGGGCAAGCACGGGCTCCAGCGCAACGTCGCCAAGATCCGCGCCGAAGAAGCCACCGAACGCCAGCGCAATCGTGTGTGTGGAAACGCCGTGGGCCTGGATGGGCGCCTGCAATCCGATCAGCAGCAGGTGCAGATCATCATCATCGACGCTGTAGTTCACCTCGTTGACCGAACGGACTTCCTGCGGCCATTCGAACTGCGGCTGTTCGTAAAGCCGCTGCCAGAACGCCTGCAGCCGGCGCATGCTTCCTTCGTCAGCGCGGCAGTGAATGGCATTCTGCAGGTCCTGGACTTCAACAACCGGCAGCTGTCGTACGGCTGGCCCGTTACCCTTCGTGGCAGGAGCGCAACCCAGTCGATAGCCGTCGCCCGCACTGCGCACGATGATCGGCGTGTAGGGCGTCGACCATAGCTCGAACGGCTCCTGCAGCGTGCTCGACTGCAGCCGCAAGCCGTACGCAGCGACGATACGATCGCGCTGTGCGGAGTCCAGCGCAACTGAGAAACCGAGTGCATCAGCGAACAACCGCGGTACTTCGACACCGTGGACGGTCATCGACTGTGGCGGAGTAATGACGGTCACCCGGTGATCGTCATCCTCGCCCTCCTGCTCGAATCGCCAGTCGCGCAGGTACGGCAGTCGTTCGGCCGCGTCGGCATAGCGTGCCGCGCGCAGGCGGCTGACGACGGCCTGCTGGACGTCCGCACTCGCACCGCACTCAAGTATGTCCCGCAGGTCATGCAGGAACGGCAGAGCATCGGCGTCTGCCGTCTGCGCAGTGGCAGAGCCGCTGCAGGCGACCAGCAGCAGCGCCGAGGTGCAGGTCGTGCGGAAGAACATGGCAGGCGCTCCGGCCCTGGAACTGGCCGCTATTGTGCCCGTGAACGCCCAGATGCTGTCCACTTGGGGACCAACAGTAGATCCACGCCATGCGTGGATGAACGTATTGGAAGCCAGGAGCACCCACGCATGGCGTGGATCTACGGCACGAATTCAAGCCTCGCGTGTCTCTACTTGGTGGTGTAACCACCGTTGACCAGGATGGTCTGCCCGGTCATCCACCAGCCATCGGTCACCAGGAAGCGGATCCACGGCACGATGTCGGCGATGTCGGTCAGGCCGGTACGGGTGAAAGGCGACAGCGCCGCCGCAGTCTTGTGATAGGCCTGCGCATCGGCACTCTCGGCCGGATAGAAGAACGGCGTATCCATCGGCCCGGGGCCGATCGCGGTTACGGAGATCCCGCGCTCGCCAAACTCCTTCGATGCTGCGCGGGTGAAGTGCTCCACCGGCGCCTTTGTACCTGCGTAGCTGGAATAGAAAGGCGTGAACGCGCCGAGCAGTGAAGTGACCAGCGTGCAGATGCGGCCGCCGTCGTTGACATGGCGCCCGGCTTCCTTGAGGAAGAAGAACGCCGTCTTCGCATTGACCGCGCTCATCTGGTCGTACTCCACCTCGCTGATCTCCAGCATCGGCTTCTTCAGCACTTTGCCGACGGTGTTGATCGCGATGTCAGGGCGACCGACGGCGGCAACCGCGTCGGCGAACAGGCGCTCCATCGCCGCCGCCGAGGTCAGATCGGCCTGCAACGCCACGGCCTTCGCACCTGCGGCCTGCACGGCGGCAACGGTCGCCTCGGCATCGGCCTGGGTGGCGGCGCTGTTGTAGTGGATGACGATGGCCTTGGCGCCCTGCTCGGCGAAGTCGCGGGCGATCAGCCCGCCGAGATTCTTGGCGCCACCGGCGATCAGCACGGTCTTGCCCTGGATACGGTGGTCGGTCATGGCATCGGTCCCGGTAAGGGGCTGCCGGGCTGGCAACCCTGTGCAGACGACGATATCGTGCAGAAATTGCGGATAAAGCCCGCAACATTGACTTAACTTTCCAGGGTGGGCGAACAATGGACCGGATCGAGCGTTTCCGCATCTTTGCCCGGGTGGTGGAGTGCACCAGCTTCACCCGCGCCGCCGATCAGCTAGGTCTGCCCCGCTCCACCGTCTCGGCAGCCGTGGCAGAACTGGAGCAGCGGCTCGGCACCCGCCTGCTGCAGCGCTCCACCCGCAGGGTCTCGACCACCCACGATGGCGACACCTTCTACGTGCGCTGCCTGCGTCTGATCGCCGAAATGGAAGATGCCGAGTCGCTGTTCCGGCAGGAAGATGCGCAGCCGAGGGGCCTGTTGAAGATCGATGTGCCCAGCCGGATCGGTCGCCGCATCATCGCCCCGGCCCTGCCCGACTTCTTCGCACGGCATCCGCAGGTCGAGCTGGACCTGGGCATGACCGATCGCGCGGTGAATCTGATCGAGGACGGCTGCGATGGGGTGCTGAGAGTCGGCCAACTGGGTGACTCCAGCCTGGTCGCCCGCGAGCTGGGCCAGCTCGACTTCGTCAATGTTGCCGCACCGGCCTACCTGCGCGAACACGGCGTACCGCAGCATCCTGCCGACCTGCAGCAGCACCGTGCGGTGAACTACGCATCGCCGACCACGGCGCGGGTGGAGCCGTGGGAATGGCAGGACGGCGCGCAGCTGCGCACGCTGCCGATGACCGGCTGGGTGCGGGTGAACAACGCCGAGGCATCGATTGCCTGCTGCGTCGCGGGGCTGGGGCTGCTGCAGATTCCGCGCTACGACGTGCAGGCGGAACTGCAGTCGGGCGCGCTGGTGGAAGTAATGCCGCAGTATGTCGCGCAGCCGTTGCCGGTGACCTTGCTGCTGCCGCATCGGCAGCATCGCGCGCGGCGTGTGCAGGTGTTCCTGGATTGGCTGGAGCCCTTGTTGCGGGACGGCTTGCAGTTGCAGTAGATCCACGCCATGCGTGGATGGGCGGGCCAGGACATCCGCAGCCACCCATGGGGTGGCTCTACTGGTAGATCCACGCCACGCGTGGATGCATGCATCCGTGCCAACCAAGGTTGGCACCTACCAGGGCGGTGGCCAACCTCAGTAGATCCACGCCATGCGTGGATGGGCGGGCCACGCATCCGTGCCAACCAAGGTTGGCACCTACCAGGGGCGGCGGCCCGGGAAACCCGGGGCATTACGCCCCGGATTCGTCCGGCTTGACCCGGAACCACGCCGCATACAACGCCGGCAGGAACACCAGCGTCAGCACCGTGCCCACGATCAACCCACCCATGATCGAAATCGCCATCGAACCGTAGAACGCACTGCGCGACAGCGGAATCATCGCCAGCACCGCCGCCAGCGCGGTCAGCACGATCGGGCGGAAACGCCGCACCGTCGCATCGATGATCGAATGCCAGCGGTCATGCCCGGCATCGATGTCCTGCTGGATCTGGTCGATCAGGATCACTGAATTACGCATGATCATGCCCGCCAGCGCGATGGTGCCCAGCAACGCCACGAAGCCGAACGGCGCGCGGAACAGCAGCAGGAACAACGTCGCACCGATGATGCCCAGCGGCGCGGTCACCAGCACCATCGCCGCACGCGAGAAGCTGCGCAGCTGCAGCATCAGCAACGTGGCCACCACGATCAGGAACAGCGGCATGCCGGCCTTGATCGAGTTCTGGCCGCGTGCCGAATCCTCCACCGAGCCGCCGGTTTCCAGCAGGTAGCCGCTGGGCAATTCGGCACGGATGCCATCCAGCGTCGGCACGATCTGCTGCACCACGTCCAACGGCTGCTTGCCATCGCTGATGTCGGCACGCACGGTCACCGTCGGCAGGCGGTTGCGGTGCCAGATGATGCCGTCCTCGAAGGCGTATTCCAGCCGCGCGACCTGCGACAACGTCACCGCGGTGCCACTGCTGGTCGGAATCGCCAGGCTGCCGAGCAGGTCCAGCTGCGCGCGCTCGTTGTCCGGGCCACGCAGCAACATCTCGATCTGGCGGTTGCCTTCACGATAGGTGCTCACGCTCATGCCCGACAACGAACTGCTGAGGAACTGGCTGACCTGGGCACTGCTGACACCCAGCGCGCGTGCACGATCCTGGTCGATCACCAGCCGCACCACCTTGCTCGGCTCGCTCCAGTCCAGGTTCACGTTCATCACGTGCGGGTTCTCGCGCACCTTGGCCTCGACCTTGCGCGCAATCGCCTGCACCTGCGCGATGTGCTCGCCGGACACGCGCATCTGCACCGGATAGCCGACCGGCGGGCCGTTCTCCAAGCGCGTCACGCGCATCTGCACATCCGGGAACTGCCTGATCACGTCCTTCAGCATCCAGTCGCGGGTCGATTCGCGGGCCTTGGCGTCTTCGGTGAGCACCACGAACTGGGCGAAGTTGGTGGCCGGCAGCTGCTGGTCCAACGGCAGGTAGAAGCGCGGAGAACCGGTGCCGACGTAGGCCACGTAGTTGCTGATGCCTTCGCGGCCCTTCAACAGCTTCTCCAGCTTGTCGGCCTGTGCCTGGGTCGCGGCCAGCGACGCACCTTCGGCCAGCTCGATGTCCACCATCAGTTCCGGGCGGGTCGAGTCGGGGAAGAACTGCTGCGGCACGAAGCGGAACAGCATCAGCGAACCGATGAACAGCGCGATGGTCGCGCCGATCACCCACCAGCGATGGCGCAGGCAGGTATCCAGGAAGGCCCGGAAACGGGTGTAGAACGGCCGCTGGTACGGATCATGGTCGTGCGCATGCTCCTTCGGAGCGATCCAGCGCGCGAGTGCCGGATGCCGGTCTGCCCACTGCAGGCGCTTGGCACGCCAGCGACCGGCCAGACTGTCCGGCTTCGGCAGCTGCGGATTGAACAGGTCCGGCAGCATCTTGTCGCCCAGGTACGGGATGAACAGCACTGCCGCGATCCATGACACCACCAACGCGATGGTCACTACCTGGAACAGCGAGCGGGTGTATTCACCGGTGCTCGATGCGGCAGTGGCGATGGGCAGGAAGCCGGCAGCAGTGATCAGGGTGCCGGTCAACATCGGGAAGGCGGTGGATTCCCAGGCGAAACTGGCCGCGCGCAGGCGGTCGTAGCCCTGCTCCATCTTGGTGGCCATCATCTCCACCGCGATGATCGCATCGTCCACCAGCAGGCCCAGTGCCAGCACCAGCGCACCCAGCGAAATCTTGTGCAGGCCGATGTCGAAGTAGTGCATGACGAAGAAGGTCATCGCCAGCACCAGCGGAATGGTCACGCCCACCACCAGGCCGGTACGCAGGCCCAGCGAGAAGAAGCTGACCAGCAGCACGATCACCACCGCTTCGGTGAGTACCTGCACGAACTCGCCCACCGACTCTTCCACCGCATGCGGCTGGTCGGACACCTTGCGCAGCTGCATGCCGGCCGGCAGGGTCTTCTGCAGGCGTTCGAACTCGGCATCCAGGGTGGCACCCAGCTTGAGGATGTCACCGCCGTCCTTCATCGCCACCGCCAGGCCGATCGCATCCTGGCCCATGAAGCGCATCTTCGGCGAAGAGGGATCGGCAAAGCCGCGCTTGACCTCGGCAATGTCGCCCAAGTGCAGCGTACGTTCGCCGGCCTGGATCGGGAATCTGCGGATGTCCTCGATCGAATCGAACTGGCCGGTCACGCGCAGCTGCACGCGGTCGGTCGGAGTCTCGAAGAAACTGGTGGCGGAAACCGCGTTCTGATCGGCCAAGGCCTGCTGCACCTGCTGCAGCGATACGCCCAGCGTGGCCAGCTTGGTGTTGGACAGCTCGATCCACACCTTCTCGTCCTGCAGGCCGACCAGGTCGATCTTGCCAACGTCGGGCACGCGCTGCAGTTCCAGCTGGATGCGATCGGCATAGTCGCGCATCACCGCGTAGTCGAAGCCTTCGCCGGTCAGCGCATAGATGTTGCCGAACGTGTCGCCGAACTCATCGTTGTAGAAGGGCCCGACGATCTCCCTCGGCAGCGTCGCGCGGATATCGCCCACGCGCTTGCGCACCTGGTACCACAGGTCCGGGATCTGCTTGGAGCGCAGGCTGTCGCGCGCCATGAAGATCACCTGCGACTCGCCCGGCCGCGAGTACGAACGGATGAATTCGTACTCGCCGGTGTTCATCAGAGCTTTCTCGATCGGCTCGGTCACCTGCCGCGAGACCTGCTCGGCGGTGGCGCCCGGCCACATCGTGCGTACCACCATCGCCTTGAAGGTGAACGGCGGATCTTCGGACTGGCCCAGGTGCTTGTACGACCAGGCACCGATGACCGCGAACGCCAGCATCGCGAACAACACCAGCGCACGGTTGCCCAGCGCCCATTCGGAGAGATTGAAGCGGCGCACGGGTCAGTGCCCCTTGCCTGCGGCCGGCGCCGGCT
Organism: Stenotrophomonas sp. YIM B13575; assembly: GCF_042787595.1. Classification (NCBI taxonomy): domain Bacteria; kingdom Pseudomonadati; phylum Pseudomonadota; class Gammaproteobacteria; order Lysobacterales; family Lysobacteraceae; genus Stenotrophomonas; species Stenotrophomonas sp. YIM B13575. The sequence goes on from NZ_JBHZOP010000082.1 coordinate 18,798, forward strand.
TGGCGGCCGACGGTGCCAGCACCGGGCGGTTCTGGCGATCGACCGGCGTCACCACCTGGCCTTCGCGCAGCAGATGGCCGCCGGCAGCGACCACCCAGTCCGCCGCGCCCACGCCGGACACCACGGGCACGGCCTGCGCGCCATAGGCACCGACCTGCACCGGGGTTGCCTTCAGCGCACCACTGGACGGATTGACCACCCACACGCTGGCCTTGCCGTCACTGCCGCGCAGCACGGCCGCCAGCGGCAGCTGCAACGCGCCGCTGCGACCGGCAGTGGCGAACACCCGCGCACTCTGGCCCAGCTCCACTTCGCTCAGTGCTTCCGGCGCCAGGCTGACCCGCGTGGCATAGGTGCGGGCCTGTGCATCGGCGGCCGGGGCGATCTCGCGCAGGGTGCCGGGCAGAAGCTGACCCGGGCGGTTCCACAGTTCCACCTGCACCGACTGGCCGACCTTGTAGTCGCGGATGTTGCTTTCCGGCAGCGCGATCAGCACCTCGCGGCCACCATCGGCGGCCAGGGTGAACACCGTCTGCCCCGCGCTCACGACCTGCCCGGCTTCGGCCTGGCGGCTGGCGATCACGCCATCGGCGGGCGCGCGCAGCTGCGCGTACTCGGCCTGGTTGCGGGCCACGGCAAGGTTGGCCCGCGCGGCATTGGCCTGGCCTTGTGCGGCCTTGAACGCCGCCGTCTGCTGGTCCAGTGCCGAGCGGCTCACCAGCTGGTCTTCGGCCAGCTTGGCGTAGCGCTTCTGGTCATCGCGGGCGCGCACCAGGTCTGCTTCCGCCGCCGCCAGCTGCGCCTGCGACGCCGCCGCCTGCGAGGCGTAGTCGGCCGCATCCAGCTCGGCCAGCAGCTGGCCCTTCTTCACCCGCTCGCCGGCGTCGACGTGGCGCTTGACCAGATTGCCGCCAACGCGGAACGACAGGGGACTTTCCTGGCGGGCACGCACCTCGCCGGGGTAGGCGGCCGCGGCTTGTCCGTCCTGCGTGGTGGGATGCACCACCAGCACCGGAATGGCCTCCACCGGCTCGGCGGCCTGCTTGCCGCACGCTGCCAACACCACGACCAGTACGCCTACGCCCAACCAACGCATGTTTTTCATGAGGTACAGGACCTGAAAAGAAATCCGGGGGGAACGCGCCGGCAACATACTGTTGCAACGCGTACATTAGTGAACCAGCCGGTATAGTATAAATATCGAACCGCTTGGTCTAGTATTAGCGGGATGAGTTCTCCCACTTCCCGAAAGCCGTTGGCCAAGCCCGCTGCCAAGGCTGCCGGTCCCGGGCGCCCCAAGGATCTGGGCAAGCGCGCGGCGATACTCGAGGCAGCCAAGACACTGTTCATCGAACAGGGCTACAGCGGCGTGAGCATGGACAGCATCGCGGCCCAGGCCGGCGTCTCGAAGCTGACCGTATACAGCCATTTCGGCGACAAAGAGACCCTGTTCTCCGAAGCTGTGCAGTCCAAGTGCATGGAGATGCTGCCCGACGCACTGTTCGTGGCCGACGTCGAAGGCCCCCTGCGCGACCAGTTGCTGGGCATCGGCATGGCGTTCTTCGAGATGATCACCTCCGACGCGGCCCTGTCGATCCAGCGGGTGATGATGGCCCCGGAGACCGACGAGCGCCTGCGCGAACTGTTCTGGCAGGCCGGCCCGCAACGCACCTGCGAGGCGCTGGCCGACTTCATGCGCTTGCGTGCCGAGCGCGGTGAACTGGACATCCCCGACTGCTACATCGCCGGCCAGCAGTTCCTGACCCTGGTGAAGGGCGAAGTGCACATGCATATGATGTGCGGCATGCCACTGTCACCCGTCGAGACCGATGCTGCCCTCCACGTGGCCGCCAGCGTGGATTTCTTCCTGCGCGCCTACGCCCCGCGAGAGGCCGGAACCGCTGGATAACCAAAACTGAACGAACCGGAGGTCGCGATGACTTCCGGCACTGCGACCCCGGCCACCCCGCAGCTGATGCTCTGGGCGCGCCGCCGGCCTCCGGCACCGGTAAAATGGCCGGCCCACTGCGCTGGATTTGAACCTCATGACGATTGATTACGCCCACGCCCGCGAACTGATGGTGGAACAGCAGATCCGTCCCTGGGACGTGCTGGACATCAAGGTGCTCGACGTCCTGGCCCGCCTGCCGCGCGAGGCCTTCGTCGCCGACGCGCACCGGGCGCTGGCCTATGCCGATGTCGAACTGCCGATCGGCAACGGCCAGAAGATGATGAAGCCGGTCATCGAGGGCCGTACCCTGCAGGCACTGGATCTGCAGCCGGGTGACGAAGTGCTGGAAATCGGCACCGGCAGCGGCTTCCTGTCGGCCTGCATCGGCGCGCTCGCGCGCGACGTGTTGAGCCTGGAAATCGATCCGGAACTGGCCGCTGCTGCACGCGCCCGCCTGGATGCCACCGGCCTGGGCACCAACGTGCGCGTGGAAGTGGCCGATGGCCTGGCCTGGCAGACCGAACGCCGCTTCGACGTGATCTGTGTCACTGGCGCCGTTGACGTGGTGCCGTCACAGTTCGCTTCGTGGTTGCGTCCGGGTGGTCGTCTGTATGTCATCCAGGGCCGTTCGCCGGCCATGGAAGCGCTGCTGGTGAAGGCCGATGGCAGCACCGAGTCGCTGTTCGAGACCGATATCGATTACCTGCGTGGTGCCGCCCCGGCCCCCCAGTTCCACCTCTGAGTCCAAGGAAGCCGCAATGATCCGCCGATCCCTCGCTGTTGCGCTGGCCACTGCCCTGCTGCCGTTGTCCGCCCATGCCGCCGACCTGCTGCAGGTCTATGAAATGGCGCGCAATGGCGACCCGCAGCTGTCCGCCGCCGAATCCACCCGGCTGTACGACAAGGAAGGCGCCGTGCAGGCGCGCGCTGCCCTGCTGCCGCAGATCAACGGTGCAGCGCAGCTGAACCGCTCGCGCAGCGAGCCGAACGCTGATGCCAACTCCGGCTCGTTCACCAGCAAGCGCCGCAGCTATACCGTTGATGGCACCCAGACGCTGTTCAACTGGACGCAGATCAACAACCTGCGCTCACAGCGCGAGCTGAGCAAGGCGGCGGATTTCACCCTTGATTCGGCCAACGACAACCTGATCGTGCGCACCTCGGCGGCTTACTTCAACGTGCTGGTGGCGATCGAATCGCTGAACGCCGCACAGACCAACGAAGCGGCCGCGAAGAAGCAGTTCGACTTCGCCGACAAGCGACTGGAAGTGGGCCTGGCGCCGATCACCGACGTGCACGAAGCACGCGCCCAGTACGACCAGGCGCGCGCCAACACGATCGTTGCGCAGAACACCCTGGCCGACAACTACCAGGCCCTGACCGAACTGACCGGCCAGCCGGTGATGAACCTGAAGGGCCTGCCGGCCGATTTCCGTCCGGAAGTGCCGGCCAACCGCGGCAACCTGGACCAGCTGGTGCAGCAGGCGACCACGCAGAATCCGGCGCTGAAGGCGCAGGAACTGAAGGTCGGTGCCGCCGAAGCCGGCGTGCAGGCGGCCCGTGGTGGCCACTACCCGACCCTGTCGCTGGGCGGCAGCTGGGGCAAGAGCGCGACCTGGGGCGACAGCGTCGGCGCCGGTTCGCTCTCCCCCGATGCACGCACCAACAGCATCGGCCTGACTCTGAGCGTGCCGATCTTCTCTGGCGGCGCCACCCAGTCCGGCGTGCGCCAGGCGCTGGCACAGCGTGACATCGCCCAGGATGGTTTCGAGCAGCAGAAGCGCGCACTGGACCGCAACACGCGCAATGCCTACCAGACCCTGGTGCAGGGCATCAGCGAAGTGGAAGCGCGCCGCCTGGCCGTGGTTTCCGCACAGAGCGCCTACGATGCCTCGCAGGTCGGCCTGGAAGTGGGTACCCGCACGGTGCTGGACGTGATCCAGAACCAGCGCATCCTGTTTTCCGCGCAGCTGGATTACGCACAGGCCCGCTACAACTTCCTGCAGAACCGCCTGCTGCTGAGCCAGGCCGTGGGTGGCCTGGATGTCGCCGAGCTGCAGGACATCAACCGCCTGCTGACCCAGGACGCGGGCAACCCGTCCACGACCACGAACTGAGTCGGCGCACCGGTCTGATCAGAAAGCCACCCGCAAGGGTGGCTTTTTTAGTGATCGCAGATGGCTGGCGCCGCGCGTGGCGCTAGCGCGAACGCCCCGCCTGTCGACGCATTACGCCTGCCGAAACGACCGCCAGCACCACCAGCAGCGGCAGGAACAGCCGGGACGTAACAGCTGGCAACAGGCACAGGGCGGTCGCCACAAGTGCGAGCAACATCGGGATCAGTCGCCATTCGACGCCCGCCGTCCGCGACTGCCATTGGCTGCGGGCAACGCCCAGGCACACGGCGGCAAGGACCAGCAGGCCTGCAGGCCCCGGCAACTGCGGAAGCCAACCGTCCGGCAGCGACAACGCCAAGGCAGCCGCCAGCACGGTCAGCGCAAGCGTCACCAGCAGACGCGCATGGGGGCCCGCATCACCCGACGCAGGCCGCCACAGCTCCAGCCCCAACCGCGCCGCCAACAGCAGCGACACCATCTGCAGGGCCGCCAGCCCGGCGCTGCCCGCCAACGGCAACAACGGCAGAAACCACTGCAGCTGCGGCACGCCCTGCAATGCCACCGACAGCGGCCGGGTGCTGGCCAGGGCCGCAAACTCGACCAGGCCCGATTGCAGCGCAGCCACTACCATCAGCCACAACATCGCCATCAGCAACGCCGCGCCGGCGGCGTTGGAAACCTGCGGACGAGGGCGCGGCAGCCTCCCGGCAAACCCTGCCAGCAGACCTGCACCGAGCAGGACACCGAGCAATGCCACACCCGCTGCAAGCACGCCGCCCAATCCGAAGCGGTAGGGCGCGGTCGCTGATGGCAGCCAGGGAATCCAGTGTGCGTAGTGCACGTGGCGTGCCGCCAGCAACAACAGCAACAGGCCCACGCCCAGCTTCACCGTCAGCAGTGCACTGGCCACCAGCAACGCGCACGGCATCCGCAACACTGCAGTGGCAGCGCCCAGCAGCAACAACAGGATCGACGCCGCCATCGGCAATGGCATCCACTGCGTGGGAGCGACGTCGACGGCCCCAGCGGCGGCGTACAGATGGCTCGCCATCGATTGCGCCTGGCCTGCGGTGGTCGCCGTCAGTTCCAGCAGCAGGGCGATCACCAGTACATCCGCAAGCGGCTTGCCCCAGGCGGCACTGAGCAGACCGTGCAGACCGGAAGGATCCGGCACGCGCCGCATCGCCGAACGCAGGCAATACAGCATCGGCAGCGTGCCCAGCGCCGCCAGCAGCAGGCTGAGGACAATGGCGGGCCCGGCCTGCGCCGCCGTATGCTGGCCGACCAGGGCGACAACGCTGCCGCCCATCAGCAGGGTCAGCGCCACCACCAGCAGATGGTCGGTGCCCAACCCTCTGGTCTTCGCGCTGCCCTGCAGCGCGCCTCCGTTGTCGCCGATCATTCAAAGCTCCCTTGATGTCGTCCAAGCACGGTCGACAGCAGGCTGGCAGCCTGACGCGGTAGGCGGAATCGGAATCTGCGCCATACGAATGACGATGTGACAGCCTGCACGCAGCGGACGGCGGCAGCGGTCCGGCTACGACAGATTCAAGGCCATCAAGCGGGCTTGATACAGGCGATCACGACAGAGAGAGCCAGCTGGCAGGAGGCCTGGCGGCAACACGCGGGGGCTCAGGCCAGCGGTGGCGGCAAATGCGGAGCCACCAGCTGCAGGGTCCGCTGCAGCGCGCCGCGACCATTGCTGACCAGCGTGCAACCGGCGCGGGCCATGTCTTCACGCGCCTGCGCGTCGTCGAGCAGGTGCAGCAGCAGATCACCCACCGCCTGCACGTCCTCACCGATCAGCAGTGCGCCGGCCTCACGCATGCGCCGCGAGATCTCGGCGAAGTTGTGCAGGTGCGGGCCAGTCACCGCTGCAGTGCCCATTGCCGCAGGCTCCAGCAGGTTGTGGCCGCCGATGGCCTGCAGGCTGCCGCCGACGAAGGCGACCTGAGCACATCCATAGAACGGCATCAGTTCGCCCAGCGTGTCGATGACGAAGACATCGCTGCCCGCATCCGGCCACTGCTGCGCGCGCCGCGTCGCCACGTTCCAGCCCTGCTCGCGGGCCAGCGCTTCCACCTTGGGGAAGCGCTCCGGATGCCGCGGCGCCCACAGCAACAGCAGGTCCGGATGCTGCTGGCGCAGGCGGCGGTGCAGGTCGATCACCGCCTGTTCTTCGCCATCATGCGTACTGGCCGCGATCCACACCGGGCGCGAGGCCGGCACATGGGCATGGAACTGTTCGATGAAGGGCTGCACGTCCGGCGTGGCGATGTCGAACTTCAGGTTGCCCAACGCCTGCACCTGTTCCGGCGCCGCACCCAGCTGCACGAAGCGTGCGGCGTCATCCTGCGACTGTGCGGCCACGCAGGTGACCGTGCGCAGCGCACGCCGGATCAACGCCGCCAGTACGCGGTAGCCGCGCAGCGACCGTGCCGACAGGCGTGCATTGAGGATGTAGACCGGAATGCGACGGTCGCGGCAACCGAACAGCATGTTCGGCCACAGCTCGGTTTCCAGGATCAGCGCCAGGCTGGGCTGGAAGTGGCCGAGGAAGCGGTTGACGCTGCCCGGCACGTCGTAGGGCAGGTACACGTGGTCCAGCGCATCACCCCACAGCGCGCGCACCCGTTCCGAGCCGGTCGGGGTGATGGTGGTGATGACCCAGCGGATGTCCGGCCGCTGCGCGCGCAGCGCGTTGACCAGCGGTGCAGCGGCGTTGACCTCGCCCACCGAGACCGCGTGCAGCCAGACCCGCGGCTGGCCGCTCGGCTGCGGATAGGACGCATAGCGTTCATCCCAGCGCCGGAAGTATTCACGGACCCGGAAGCCGCGCCAGACCAGGTGGTACACGGTGATCGGCAGCAGGAGGTACAGCACGGCCGAGTACAGGCCACGCAGGATCCATTCGACAGGGTCTTTACGCATGCGGCAAGGATACGGGAGCCCCCCGGGAAAGACACGCGGCCGGGTTGGTAGAATGGCGGCATGTCCGATGCCACCACCGCCGTCCGTCCGTCGCTGCGCGATCCACGCAACTGGCCGATGTTTGCCGTCATGTTCACCGCCTTCGGGATCGCCCGGCTGCCGTGGACGCTGCAGCGCGTGCTCGGCCGCGGCGTCGGCTCGATCGCCTGGCGCCTGGCCGGCAGCCGCCGCCACGCCGCCGAGGTCAACCTCAAGCTGTGCTTCCCCGAGAAGGACGAGGCCTGGCGCAAGCGCCTGGTGCGCGACAGCTTCGACGCATTGGGCGTGGGCATCTTCGAATGCGCGCGCTCCTGGTGGGGCAGCATCGACAGCATCCGCCCTCAGGTGCACATCGAAGGGCTGGAACACCTCAAGCAGATGCAGGCCGAGGGCCGCGGCGTGCTGCTGGTCTCGGGCCACTTCATGACCCTGGAGATGTGCGGCCGCCTGCTGTGCGACCACGTCGACCTGTCCGGCATGTACCGCAAGCACAAGAACCCGGTGTACGAGTGGGCGGTGAAGTTCGGCCGCCTGCGCTACGCCAAGGCGATGTACGCCAACGAGGACATCCGCGCGACGGTGCGCCACCTGAAGAAGGGCGGCTTCCTCTGGTACGCGCCCGACCAGGACATGCGCGGCAAGGACACCGTGTTCGTGCCGTTCTTCGGCCACACTGCATCCACCATCACCGCGACCCACCAGCTGGCGCGGATGACCGGGTGTGCGGTCATCCCCTACTTCCATCGCCGCGAAGGCGGAAAGTACTTCCTGAAGATCGGCGCGCCGCTGGAGAACTTCCCCAGCGAAGATGTCGAAGCGGATACCGCGCGGGTCAACCAGGCCATCGAACAGATGGTGCGCGAGGCACCGGACCAGTACCTGTGGATCCACCGCCGCTTCAAGCGTCAGCCCGGTGGGCGGAGCGATTTCTACAAGTGATTTGACGGGCGTTCGGGAACGCCCCATCCACGCATGGCGTGGATCTACTGAACCGACACGACCATCGTCCCGCGCACTCCAGTAGATCCACGCCATGCGTGGATGCTCTCCGTTCCGATGCCGGAATCTACAACGGCCAGCGACACCACGCATGCGGGTATTCCCCCAACTCGCTGGCCAGTCCAGTCCGCACCGGATTGGCCAGGATGTACATCGCCTTCTCATGAAGGGATTCATCGGTGCGTACCGCATGGTCGTGGTAGCCGTGCTGCCACAGCGGCCCTTTCTGTCCCAATTGCCGGTTCAGCAGCCGACTGCTGCGTGATTTGAGCACGGCCATGCACTGGGCCAGGGTTCCCTTCCGCAGTTCCATCAACCAGTGCAGGTGGTCGGGCATCACCACCCAGGCGAGGCTGTGGCTGAAACCATTGCGTTCGATGAAACGCAGGGTATCGACCAGGACCGCCACGTTGGCGGCATCGGCGAACACGGGCGCACGGCCGTGGGTCGCCGTGGTCAGTGAGTACACGTTGCCGGATCGGGAATAGCGACCGTAACGGAGTCTGGGGCTGGCCATGGAACCAGACTGCGCGTTGCGGGGCCCTTCGTGCATTGGCAGACCGCCTTGCGGCAGGTCGGGAAAAGCCGCGACGACGGCCAATGTTCAGAGGAAAGCCCATCCACGCATGGCGTGGATCTACTGATCAGACACGACCATCGTCCCCGCGTAATCCGGTAAATCCACGCCATGCATGGATACAGCCCCGCCCCACGCACTCCAGTAGAGCCACGCCATGCGTGGATACGGCGCTACGTGGCGCGCGGCAGATCGTCCGGTTCGCGCGCCAGCAACGTGCCGACGAACAGCGCGGCGAGCAGCACGGTCAGGCCGCCCCAGAACGCGGAATAGAACGCCAGGTGGGTGTTGAGCGGGAACACGGTGACCGCCAGTGCCAGCATCGCCGGCCGTGCACGCTCACGCGCCGCTGCCGGCGCGAAGCGCCATGCGCGCCATGCCTGCGCCACCGCCGCCAGCCACAGCAACAGACCCAGCACACCGGTTTCGGCAAGGATTTCCAGCACGATCTGATGGGCGTGCAGCGCCGGCATCGTGCCCCACACCGCCGGCCCTTCATCCGCAACGCAATGGGGATAGGCATCGCGGAAGCCACGTGCACCGACACCATTGATCGGATGCGCTTCGATCATGCAGGCCGCCGCGCTCCAGATGCGGGTACGACCGGACAGTGCCTGTTCGACCCCGTCCTCGTCCCCATCCCAGGCCATTGCGGTGCGCGCCACACGCTCCCGCAGCTGCGGCACGCTGGCGGTCATTACGCCTGCCGAGAGAACCCCCAGCAGCGCGAGCAGGCCCAGCCGCTTCCACCCCAGTTGGCGCACGCCGCTGTAGACAACCACCAGACTGAAGGTGATCCACGAGGCACGGGAGCCGGCCAGCAGCAGCACCACACCCACTGCAGCAGCGGCCAGCAACCAGCCCGCATTGCCGAAACGGCGCGCCACCGGCAACAACAGGAACGGCGAAAGGCTGGCCAGCACCTGGCCGAATTTCAGGTTGCACGGCCCAAGCGCCCCGCTGAGACGATCAGCCAGCGCGGCTTCTTCAGCCGGACACAATGCGTGGCCGCTGATGGCCAGCTTGATCTGCTGCAGCGACCAGAACCATGGGCTGGTACCTGCCAGTGCCTGCACCAGCGCGTCGAGCGTCCACAGGCCGGTGATCAGCGCCAACCCACCCAGGGTCAAGCGCCGCCGCTGCGGGGTAGCCACGGCGATCGCCACCAGCCACATGAAAGGCAGATAGCGCAGCCCGGCCGCCGCCTTGGTCCACGACGCCGACGGGTCCACGGCATCGAAGGCCGAGAACGCCTGCGGCAACCAGTAGCCCAGGAAGAGAATCGATGTCAGCGCCCACGCGGCCGGGCTCAGCAGATGCGGTCGATGCTGCACCCGGCGGATGACCATGCGTGCGGCGGCGTACAACGCTCCCAGGCCCAGCACCGTTTCGGCGATGCCTGGCAGCGGCCACAACGCGACGTAGGCCAGCACCCACCAGGGTGCCCAGCGGCCGGCGCGCTCGTCGCGCAGGGGCGGCGTGGCGTCAGCCAGCGAGGTCGGCATAAAGACGGAGGGTATCGCGCTGCATGGCCTGCAGGGTAAACGGGATACGACCCGGCAGTGATGGCGGCTGTGCCAGCAGGGCCAGCGCACGTTCACCCAGCAGTTGCGCATTGCCCAGCGGCACGGCGCCACTGGGCTGCAGCTGCTGCAGCAGTTCGCCGACGCCGCCGTGGTCCCAACCCAGCACCGGCCTGCCGACCGACAACGCTTCGACCACGGTGCGACCGAAGGCTTCCGGCTTGTCCGACAGCTGCAGCACCAGATCGCTGGCGGCGTACGCCTGGGCGATGCGCGCGGTCGGCGTGCTGATGTGCACGGTGTCGGTCACGCCAAGCAGGTCTGCCTGCTTGCGCAGCTCTGCCACATAGGCTTCGCGGCCAGGCTCGTCGGTGCCCAGCATCCACAGCTGTGCCGGCACGCCTGCTGCACGGACATCGGCCAGCAACTGCAGCGCGTGGGCGTGCCCCTTCAGCCGCGTGCCGCGACCGGGCAACAGCAACAGCGGTCCATCGACCTGGGCCAGCCACGGGTAGTCCGCCGCCAGCGCCAGCCGCGGCCGCCGATCGGCGCGGGCCACACGTGGGAACTGGCTGACCTCCACCCCGCGCGGGATCACCTGCAGCCTGGCGTGCGGCACCGTCGGGTAATGCGTATGCACGTAGTCGCGCACGCTGTTGGATACACAGATCACGCGTTCGCCGCTGGTCATCACCGCGCTGTAGCGGCTGGGCGAATTCAGCCCATGCACGGTAGTGACCCAATGCGGGCGCTGCGCCGGCTGCATCGCACGGATCGCGTACAGCCCCAGCCACGCCGGCAGGCGCGAACGGGCATGGACGATGTCGGCGCCCACATCGGTGAACAGGCGACGCAGGGTCGGCAGATGGCGCAGCGTCAGCAGCGACTTGCGGCCGATATCCAGGGTCAGGTGTTCGGCACCGCTGTCGAGCAGCGGCTGCACCAGGCGACCACCGGCCGACACCACCAGCGCGCGATGGCCGGCAGCGACCAGGGCTGCGGCGATTTCAAGGGTCGAGCGCTCGACACCGCCGGAGTGCAGCGCCGGCAGCAACTGCACCACGGTCAATCGGCGCATCGAGGGGGCGGCCGCTTAGTCGGCCAGCACGAACACGGCGCCGCAGTAAGCACACTGCGCTTGCCCGTTGGGCTCGTCTTCGATCGGCAGGTACACCCGCGGATGCGAGTTCCACAGCGCCATTTCCGGAGTCGGGCAGCTCAGCGGCAGATCGCTGCGGTGCACGGTGTAGCGCTTTTCGGCGTTGGCGGGCGCGGTGGCGGTATGGCTCATGGCGGATGTCGATGAACGGATTGCGAGGCCTGCGATTCTAGCATCTGGGCCCGGCAAACACCGTGCGCTGCGTGGCCGCTGCGCGCGGCGGCCAGCTTCCAGCCTTCGCCGATGCTGCCCCGCGCGACCGCCCTGACCCTTTGGCGCCGGCACGGCCCTGCCCTGCGGCGGGAAATCCCCAAGCAGGCCAGTCAGTTCCGCGCAGAACCGGCCGCCGTTCGAATTTCCCGCATTTGGATCGAACTAAATGGCACTTGTCAGGGCGCTGCCCGCTGTTGCAGCATCGGGTCCGATCCATTCCTGACCCGATCGCATGGCCCGCCCCCCACCGGACCTGCATCGCCTCCCGACTGCCCTGCGGCGGACGGGGCGATGCTGTCCGTGGTGTTCGCCGATGCGGGTTCTGCCTGCCGCCTGCCCTACCGGGAGACCCTGCATGACCCTGTCCGATCCACGCCGCGCCCTGCTTCCGCTCGCCCTGGCCCTGGCCTGTGCGACCACTGCGACGCCGGTGCTGGCGCAAGGGCTGCAGACCTCCTTCGAGCCGGGCGAACCGGCACCGGCCCGGTCCAATGGCGCGCTGTCCGTCGAGGTCGGCAGTGGCCCTGGCGCGCCGTACGCAGCCAAGCGCAACGTCGGCTACAGCGGCCTGCATGCCTTGCACTACAGCGCCAACGGCGGCCAGGCACGCCGCGAACTGTTCAAGACCGATGTGCCCATCGACGCCGACACCACGTTGTCCTGGCTGGTACTGCCGGAGATCGTCGGCAAGGACAGCGTGGCCTCCACCTATGTGTCGCTGGACCTGCTGCTGGACGATGGCAGCCGCGTATCCGCCAGCGGCGCGCGCGACCAGCACGGCGTGGCGCTGGGCGCACAGGCGCAGGGCGATTCGAAGACGCTGTATCCGCAGCAGTGGGCGCGCAAGGCGGTACGCCTGGGCGATGTGCCCGCGTTGAAGGGCCGCCGCGTGATCGCCATCGAGCTCGAGGTGGCCAGCGCCGATGGCGCCCCGGTGTCGGGCTGGATCGACGACGTGCGCCTGGACGTGCAGCCACGGCAGGCACCGCAGCGCGTCTCCGACTGGGTGCTGACCACGCGCGGCACCCAGGCCAACGGCACTTTCTCACGCGGCAACAACTTCCCGGCCACCGCTGTACCGCACGGCTTCAACTTCTGGACGCCGGTGACCGATGCCGGCGCACTGAACTGGCTGTACCGCTGGAACGAGCAGAACGATGCGAAGAACCGGCCGCAGCTGCAGGCGCTTGCCCTGAGCCACCAGCCCAGCCCGTGGATGGGCGACCGCCAGACCTTCCAGGTGATGCCCTCCGCCACGCGCGGTGTGCCTGAGGCTGATCGCAGCAAGCGGGCGTTGTCCTTCGACCGCGCGCAGGAAAGCGCGCGCCCGTATCGCTACGACGTGCGCTTCGACAACGGCATCGCCGCGTCCATCGCCCCCACCGACCATGCCGCGCTGTTCCGCTTCGATTTCCCCGCAGGCGGCGACGCCAACCTGCTGTTCGACAACGTTGATGCGCGCGGCGGACTCACCCTTGATGCCGCCACGCAGACGCTGTCCGGCTACACCGATACCCGCAGCGGCCTGTCCAACGGCGCCACCCGCATGTATGTGGTGGCCAGCTTCGACAGGCCGTGGCAAAGCAGCGGGCAGATCGGTACCGGCCGCCCGACCGGCTACATCAAGTTCGACGCGGGCAGCGAGCGCCGGGTGACCATGCGCATCGCCACCTCGTTGATCTCCGTCGAGCAGGCGCGCCACAACCTGGCGCTGGAAATCGCCGCCGCCGATACGCTGGAAAGCGTGGCCGGGCGTGCACAGGATGCGTGGGATGCGCGCTTGGCCCGCTTCGATATCGGCAACGCCAGCGACGACCAGAAGACCACGCTGTACTCCAGCCTGTACCGGCTGTACCTGTACCCCAATTCCGGCCACGAGAATGCGGGCACCGCCGCCGCTCCCGATTGGCGCTATGCCAGCCAGGCCAGCGCCGCCGATGACAACACCGATGGCAGCGGAACGCGCAGCTTCGCACCGGTGCGCGACGGCAAGGTGTTCGTCAACAACGGCTTCTGGGACACGTTCCGCACTACCTGGCCGGCGTACGCGTTGTTCACCCCGGATGATGCCGGGCAGCTGGTACAAGGCTTCATCGAGCAGTACCGCGCCGGTGGCTGGATCGCACGCTGGTCCTCGCCCGGCTACGCGGACCTGATGGTCGGCACCAGCTCGGACGTGGCCTTCGCCGATGCGTGGCTGAAGGGCATCGGCGGCTTCGATCCCGAAGAGGCCTATGCCGCAGCGCTGAAGAACGCCACCGTGGTGCCGCCGGACCGCCATGTCGGCCGCAAGGGCATGGAGCGTTCGACGTTCCGCGGCTATGCCAGCGCCGACGTGCATGAAGGCATGTCGTGGACGATGGAAGGTGCGCTCAATGATTTCGGCATCGCCAACATGGCCGAAGCGCTGGCCAAGCGCGCGACGACATCGTCCGCGCGCGAACGCTACGCCACCGAAGCCGACTACTTCCGCTACCGCGCCGCCAGCTACGTGACGATGTTCGATCCGGCCGCCGGCTTCTTCCAGGGCCGCAAGGCCGATGGCAGCTGGCGCCTGGATGCCAAGGACTATGACCCGTGCGTGTGGGGCCACGACTACACCGAATCCAATGGCTGGACGTTCGCCTTCACCGCCGCGCACGATGGCGAAGGCCTGGCTGCGCTGTACGGTGGCCGCGACAAGCTGGCCGCCAAGCTCGACACCTTCTTCGCCACGCCGGAAACCGCCGACGCCTCGTTCGCCGGCTCCTACGGCGGCACCATCCATGAGATGACCGAGGCACGCGACGTGCGCATGGGCATGTACGCGCACAGCAACCAGCCGGCGCACCACATCCCGTGGATGTACCTGTATGCCGGACAGCCGTGGAAGACCCAGCAGCATGTGCGCGAGATCCTGTCGCGGCTGTATGTCGGCAGCGAGATCGGCCAGGGTTATCCGGGCGACGAGGACAACGGCGAGACCTCGGCGTGGTACGTGCTGGCCTCGCTGGGCCTGTATCCGCTGCGGATGGGCGCGCCGGAATACGCGATTGGTTCGCCGGCGTTCCAGCATGCGCGCGTGGAGCTGCAGGGCGGTGCGGTATTGACCGTCAATGCGCCGCAGAATTCGCGTGAGAACGTGTACGTGCAGTCGCTGAAGATCAACGGCAAGCCGTGGACGAAGACCTGGGTGCCGCACGAAGTGATCGCCAAGGGTGCGACCCTGGACTTCGTGATGGGCCCGCAGCCGTCGCGCTGGGGCAGCGGCGTGGATGATGTACCGCGCTCGCTGACCGCCCGTGGCCAGCGGCCGCACCTGCTGCACGACCTTCTGGGCAGCGGCGCGCAGGCAACGCTGGCCGACGGTCGCGCCCTGCCCGCGCTGGTGGACGACGATGCCACAACGGCGGTGCCGCTGGGTGGTGGCGCGACCATCGCGCTGAGCCACGTGGGCGATGGCGTACCGACGATGTACACGCTGACCAGCGGTGACGGCGCTATCCGCGGCGGCGAATGGACACTGGAAGCACGTACCGGCAACGGGCGCTGGGTAACACTGGACCAGCGCCGCGGCGAAGATTTCACCTCGGCCCGGCAGACCCGCCCGTTCCGTATCGCTTCGCCCTCACGCTACGCCGAGTACCGTCTGCGCCTGGCTGCGCCGGGGCGCCTGCAGCTGGCCGAGATCGAACTGTTGGCGCCCTCCCCCCTACAATGACGTCCATGCGCCTACGTTTCCTCCCCCTCGCTCTTGCCGCCCTTGTATTTCCAAGTCTCAGCCAGGCACAGCCGCAGACCCAGGCCTTCGATGGCCAGGTCAGCCGTGACGGGGTGACCCTGTACTACCAGGATGCTGCCGGTGCGCTGGCCGCGCCGGTACGCAAGCGCATCATCGATACGTTCTACTTCGCTTACCTGCGCGAGCGTGCGGACTTCCGCCCGGCCGCGCCGAACGAAGTGCGCATCGTGATCGATCCGGCGTACAACGGCGTCGCCTTCGTCGGCGACAAGGACAAGGCCAGCACCATCACCATCAATCCGGGCTGGCTGGTGCAGCACCCGGATGACATCGATCTGGTGACCCACGAAGCAATGCACATCGTGCAGGGCTACCCCAGCTACGGCGACAAGCGCGTGCCGGGCTGGCTGGTGGAGGGCATCGCCGACTACGCGCGCGATCGCTACGGCATGAACAACACCGCTGCCGGCTGGGCGTTGCCGGACAAGTTGAGCCAAGGGCAGACGGTGGAAAGTGGCTATCGGGTAACCGGTGCTTTCCTGAAGTGGGCCGAAGCGGCGCACCCGGGACTGGTGCTGGCACTGGACAAGGATCTGCGCGACGGGCGCTATGCACCGGCGCTGTGGCAGAAACACACCGGCAAGACGCTGCCGGCGCTGTGGACGGAGTTCGCCAAGCCGCGCTCCCCGG
The DNA here is from genome assembly GCF_042787595.1 of Stenotrophomonas sp. YIM B13575. Lineage (NCBI taxonomy): Bacteria > Pseudomonadati > Pseudomonadota > Gammaproteobacteria > Lysobacterales > Lysobacteraceae > Stenotrophomonas > Stenotrophomonas sp. YIM B13575. Next base: position 34,718 of record NZ_JBHZOP010000082.1, read on the forward strand.
CCCCTGCGCCGCCGCCCGCGCGACGCGCGAAGCGGCGGTAAGTTCGACGCTGCCGGGGCGATGCCCCGGCGGCCTTCAACGCGATTGCACGAAGCCGGCGTACAGCGCGAACAACTGCTGGAAATACCGCTTGCTCACTCGACTGCGCATGACTCTGCTCCGCCCATGGAAAGTTGGTCGGGCCCAGGGTGGGAAGGCCGGTCCGGTCCCTTCCCACGGCCAGGCCGCGTGGGCGTATTGGGCCGCAGCGAGGTTGCAGGGCGATTACCGGGCGGCTGCAGTTCTCCGGTAGCGCCGGGCCACGCCTGGCGGAATGCGAGAAGCGCCGCGCTGCGCGCTCGCCGGGCATGGCCCGGCGCTACCCGATCCGGATTCCGCTGGGCGGAAACAGAAACGCGCCCCGCGGGGCGCGCTTCTGCAGATCGCAGCGGAACGAAGACTTATGCCTTCTTTTCCGCTTCGATCTGCTTGCGGATCTGCGCATCGACGGCGGCAATCGCGGTCATGTTCAGGATCCGGCGCGAGGTCGCGCTGGTGGTCAGGATGTGCACCGGCTTGTTCACGCCCATCAGGATCGGGCCGATCGCCACGCCATCGGTGAACACGCGCACCAGGTTGTAGGCGATGTTGGCCGCTTCCAGGTTCGGCAGCACGAACAGGTTGGCACGGCCCTGCAGGGTCGAGCCCGGCAGCAGCTTCTGGCGCAGGGCTTCATCCCATGCGGTGTCGCCCTGCATTTCGCCGTCCACGTTCAGACGCGGGTTGCGCTTGAGCAGCAGCTCGCGCACCTGGCGCATCTTCAGCGCATCCTTCGAATCGTGGCTGCCGAAGTTGGAGTGCGACAGCAGTGCCACCTTCGGCTCGACGCCGAACAGCTTCATGCGGTACGCCGCCTGCAGGGTCGCTTCGCACAGCTGCTCGGCGGTCGGGTCTTCCTGCACGTGGGTGTCGACGAAGAAGAACACGCCCTGCTGGTTGATCACGCCGGTCATCGCCGAGGTCGAGGTGACCTTCGATTCCAGCGGCAGCACGCTGCGCACGTAACCCAGCTTCTTGTGGAAGCGGCCGACGATGCCGGTCAGCATCGCATCGGCTTCGCCACGGGCCACCATCACCGCGGCGATCAGGGTCGGGCGCGAGCGCATCAGGTTCTTGGCGGCGGCCACGGTGACGCCACGACGGCCGGTCAGGCCGTGGTAGTACTGCCAGTATTCGTTGAAGCGCGGGTCGTCATTGATGTTGGTGACTTCAATGTTCTCGCCGATCTTCAGGCGCAGGCCGAGGCGCTCGATGCGCGATTCGATCACTTCCGGGCGACCGATCAGGATCGGGTGTGCCAGGCCGTCGTCGACCACGTTCTGCACCGCCTGCAGCACCACTTCCTCTTCGCCTTCGGCATACACCACACGCTGCTTGTCGCTGCGCGCGCGGTCGTAGACCGGCTTCATCATCAGGCTGGTGCGGTAGACGAACTGCGACAGCTTCTGCCGGTAGGCTTCCATGTCGGCGATCGGACGGGCGGCCACGCCCGAATCCATCGCGGCCTGGGCCACGGCAGCCGACAGCTCCACCAGCAGGCGGCGGTCGAACGGACGCGGAATCAGGTACTCGCGGCCGAAGCTCGGGGTCTCACCGCCATAGGCCGAGCCCATGTCGGTGGCGGCGCGACGGGCCAGCGCGGCGATAGCACGCACGCAGGCGATCTTCATTTCCTCGTTGATCGCAGTCGCGCCGACGTCCAACGCACCGCGGAACAGGTACGGGAAGCACAGCACGTTGTTGACCTGGTTCGGGTAGTCCGAACGGCCGGTACCGATGATCGCGTCCGGACGCGCAGCGCGCACCAGTTCCGGCATGATTTCCGGGGTCGGGTTGGCCAGCGCGAAGATCACCGGGTCCGGCGCCATCGTCTTGACCATCTCGGCGGTCAGGATGCCCGGCGCCGACAGGCCCAGGAAGATGTCCGCGCCGTCGACGATCTCGGCCAGGGTGCGCTTGTCGGTGTCGCGCGCATAGCGCAGCTTTTCCGGGTCCAGATCGGTACGGCCGGTGTGGATCACGCCCTCGCGGTCGAAGGCCAGGATGTTCTCCGGCTTCAGGCCCAGCTGCACCAGCATGTTCACGCAGGAAATGCCGGCCGCGCCCATGCCCGTGGTCGCCAGCTTCACTTCTTCGATCTTCTTGCCGGTGATCGCCATGGCGTTCAGCACCGCGGCACCGACGATGATCGCCGTGCCGTGCTGGTCGTCATGGAACACCGGGATCTTCATGCGCTCGCGCAGCTTGCGCTCGACGATGAAGCACTCCGGTGCCTTGATGTCTTCCAGGTTGATGCCGCCGAAGGTCGGCTCCAGCGAGGCGATGATGTCGACCAGCTTGTCCGGGTCGTTCTCGTCCACTTCGATGTCGAACACATCGATGCCGGCGAACTTCTGGAACAGCACGCCCTTGCCTTCCATCACCGGCTTGCCGGCCAGTGCGCCGATGTTGCCCAGGCCCAGCACCGCGGTGCCGTTGGAGATCACCGCCACCAGGTTGCCGCGGGCGGTCAGCTCGCTGGCCTGCTGCGGGTCGGCCTTGATCGCTTCACAGGCGTACGCCACGCCCGGCGAATACGCCAGCGACAGGTCGCGCTGGGTCAGCATGGGCTTGGTAGCGGAAACCTTGATCTTGCCGGGCGGAGACATCCGGTGGTAATCGAGGGCGGCCTGTTTGAAATCTTCGTTGGACATCGATGTGGGTTACATGAATGGGCAGAAGGGACAGGGGATCATACCCCCGTTGGAGCGGTCGGACCTGTCGCTATGCTGTCGCAGTGATGCTGCGACCGCACAATTCCATGGCGTATGCGACGTTACCAGAGCACAGCTTCAGCGCTGGCGATGACAGCCGTGGGACGCCTTGAAACGCTGCGGGGCCGTGCCACTGTCGTGACCGGCCCCGCAGTACCACACACCCGGATCAGCCCTTGGCGGGCAGCGCCTCGGTCATTGCCAGCGGCACGGCATCGACCGGCGGCGGCAGTTCGCTTTCGCGACCATCCAGCGCCAGCTTCAGACGGTCGCGGTCCAGCGCGCCTTCCCAGCGCGACACCACCACCGTGGCCACCGCGTTGCCGATGAAGTTGGTCAGCGAGCGGCATTCGCTCATGAAGCGGTCCACGCCCAGGATCAGCGCCATGCCGGCCACCGGCACTTCCGGCACCACCGCCAGGGTGGCGGCCAGGGTGATGAAGCCCGCACCGGTGACGCCAGCGGCGCCCTTGGAGCTGAGCATCGCCACCAGCAGCAGGGCGATCTGGTGGCCCAGGGTCAGTTCGGTGTTGGTGGCCTGGGCGATGAACAGCGCGGCCAGGGTCATGTAGATGTTGGTGCCGTCCAGGTTGAACGAGTAGCCGGTGGGGACCACCAGGCCGACCACCGACTTGCTGCAGCCGGCACGCTCCATCTTCTCCATCAGCGACGGCAGCGCCGACTCCGACGACGAGGTGCCCAGCACCAGCAGCAGCTCGGCCTTCAGGTAACGGGCCAGCTTGAACACCGAGAAGCCACACAGGCGGCAGACCACGCCCAGGATCACCGCAACGAACAGGAAGGCGGTGAGGTAGAACGAGCCGACCAGCCAGGCCAGGTTGACCAGCGAGCCGACGCCGTACTTGCCGATGGTGAAGGCGATGGCACCGAATGCACCGATCGGCGCGGCCTTCATCAGGATGTGCACCAGCTTGAACACCGGGGCGACCAGCGCTTCCAGGAAGTTCTGGATCGGCTTGCCCTTCTCGCCCACCGAGGCCAGCGCGATGCCGAACAGCACCGCCACGAACAGCACCTGCAGGATGTTGCCGTCAACGAAGGCGCTGAGCAGCGTCTTCGGGATGATGTCCATCAGGAAGCCGACCAGGGTCAGGTCGTGCGACTTCTCGACGTAGCTGTGCACCGCGGTCTGGTCCAGCTCGGCCGGGTTGATGTTCATGCCGGCGCCGGGCTGCACCACGTGCGCCACGATCATGCCGACGATCAGCGCCAGCGTGGAGAAGAACAGGAAATACGCCATCGCCTTGGCGAACACCCGGCCCACCGTGCGCAGATGGGTCATGCCGGCGATGCCGGTGACGATGGTCAGGAAGATCACCGGGGCGATGATCATCTTCACCAGGTTGATGAAGGCATCGCCGAGCGGCTTCATCTTCTCGCCGATCAGCGGCTCGTAGTGGCCGAGGACAGCGCCCAGGACGATCGCCACGATCACCTGGAAATACAGCTGGCGGTAGAGCGGCAACGGCTTGCTGGGCACCGGTGCAGCGGTCGGGATGTGCATGGCGGACTCCGGAAGGGGCGTTTTCAGGCACGTACGGCCCCGGAAATGCACGGGAACCGTTACCGTGGAAACTGATCGCACGCCCCTGGATTGCAGGCGCGGGGTGCGACCAATGGACGCCTTTGTACGCGCCACGCACCGCCGCGCAGATAACCTATTGGTACTAGCCCCCCGGTTCAGGTGGCTGCGCTGCCTACACTGGCGCCGCACCGCTGATCGCGGGGATGCCGGTGGCCCGACCTGAACGGCCGGGCGCGTCATTGCGAAAGTTCCGGCCATTGCGGCCGTTGTTGTCCTGTCCACACGCATTCTGAGAGAGCCGCACCACCCATGCGCCCGATTCCCACCTTGCTGGCCCTTTCCCTGGCCGCCCTCCCCGCCTTCGCATCCGCTGCGGATTTCGACAACTGGCCGACCAAGTACGCCTTTGGCGACGGCACCGAACTGGCCGCTACCGCCAACATCGCCTACGACTACAACGACTTCTCGTCCGCCAGCGGCATCGAGGATGACGACGCGGTGCGCCGCAAGGAATTCGGCGCGACCCTGAAAAAGAAGGGCGTGTACGACGCGATGGTCTACTACGACTTTCAGGCCGACACCTGGCTGGACGTGTTCGTGCGCTTCGAGAGCAAGGCGTTCTTCGGTCGCGATGTCGGCCGCTTCCGCTTCGGCTACATGAAGACCCCGGTCGGCCTGGATGCCAACACCTCTTCGCGCGCCGGCAGCTTCCTTGAGACCGCGCTGCCCGTGCAGGCGTTCTACGCAGGCCGCCGTACCGGCGTGGAATGGGTGCTGGAGCGTCCGCAGTACCTGCTGCAGGCCGGCGCCTATGGCGGCAAGGACCTGCAGGGCGACAACCCCGGCACCACCCAGGCGGTGCGTGCGGTGTGGACGCCGGTGAAGGCACCGGGTGACGTGATCCACCTGGGCCTGGCCTATTCGCAGGAAAACCCGCGCGGTTACCACGATGGCCGCGACGTGCATCATGAGGCCAGCGCGCGCCTGCGCGCCCGTCCGGAAGCCGGCCTGACCGACATCCGCCTCGTCGATTCCGGGGCCCTGGTCACCGCTGACCAGATCCGCCGCACCGGCCTGGAAGGTATCTGGATCCGCGGCCCGTTCTCGCTGCAGGCCGAAGCGCTGCAGGCCACCGTCACCCGCAATGACGGCAAGCCCGATTACACCGGCCACGGCCAGTACGCGATGGCCAGCTGGGTGCTGACCGGCGAATCGCGCCCGTACAACGCCGGCGCCGTTGCCAACATCAAGCCGGCGCACGACTACGGCGCGGTGGAACTGGTGGCCCGCTACAGCCGCCTGGACCTGGACGACGGCAGCATCCTCGGCGGCCGCCAGCACGACCTGACCCTGGGTGCGAACTGGTACCTGACCAGCCACTTCAAGTTCCAGGCCAACTACGTGAAGGTCGACGCCAGCCGTCGCGGTGTGCACAGCACCCCGGAGATCTTCGAACTTCGCGCGCAGATGCACTTCTGATCCCTTCCACGTGTCAGATCCCGGCGGGCGTGTACACCGCGCCCGCCGGCCCTGCGTAGACTGCCGCCATGTACTGGCTCAGCCGCCACCGCCTGCAGTTGCTGACCGTTCTGGTGATGGTGGCCGGCACCGTGCTGTGCGCGGCCGCCGCCGGCCACTACGCCTGGCGACGCGCGCTCGGCACGGAAAGCGCACAGGTGCAGCGCCAGCTGCAGCTGTATGGCCAGGGGCTGCAACAGCGCATCGACCGGTTCGGCACCCTGCCGCAGGTGATGGCGCTGGATCCAGACCTGCAGCACGCACTGCGGGTACCGCCCTCGCCCGCCGAGCGGCAGCGCCTGAACCTGAAACTGCAGCGCGCCAACCAGGTCACCCGCACCTCGACGCTAACGCTGGTCGGCCGCGATGGCGTGGCCGTGGCCGCCAGCAACTGGGACCAGCCGACCAGCAACGTCGGCGAGGATTACAGCTACCGCCCGTACTACCAGCAAGCACTGGCCCATGGCCGTGGCCGTTTCTACGGCATCGGCATGACCACCGGCGTGCCCGGCTACTTCATGTCCGAAGCCATCCTGGATGCCGACAGCCAGCGCATCGGCGTGATCGTGATCAAGATCGAGCTGTCCGCACTGGAACAGGAGTGGTTGAACAGCCCGGACGTGGTGCTGACCAGCGACAACCACGACGTGGTGTTCCTGGCCAACCGCGATGCATGGCGCTACCGCCTGCTGCGCCCGCTCGGCGCGGAGGAACGCAACGAGATGCGTGCGGCGCGGCAGTATGCCGATCGCTCGCTGCAACCGCTGCGTGCACGCACCGAAGATGTGCTGGCCGATGGCGGCCGCATGGTCCGCCTGCTCGACCCGGCACTGCCGCAGGCAATGCTGTGGCAGACCCTGGCGCTGCCCGACGAAGACTGGAGCCTGCATCTGCTGCACGACGCCAGCGCGGCCACCAGCGCGGGCCGAGGCGCGGCCGTGGCCGGCGCCGCCGCATGGCTGGCACTGGGTTTCCTGGTGTTGTTCGTGCAGCAACGGCGTCGCTTGTCCAAGCATCGCCAGCGCAGCCGGCGCGAGCTGGAAACCCTGCTCAAGCAGCACGCGCAGGAGCTGCGCACCGCCCAGGACGGCTTGTTGGAAGCGGCCACCGATGCCGACGTTGGCTTGAGCCGCAGCCTCGAACATCTGCCACAGGGCGTGGTGGTGATCGACAAGGAACAGCGTCTGGTGGCGTGGAATTCTCGCTATCTGGAACTGTTCCGCTTCCCGGCCGGGCTGGTGCGGGTGGGCCGCCCGATCGAGGAACTGTTCCGCTTCAACGCACGTCGTGGTCTGTTGGGCCCCGGCCCGATCGACGAAGCCATCGAACGCCGCCTGACCCACCTGCGCAGCGGCCGCCCGCACATGCGCGAGAGCGAGAAGGACGACGGCACGGTGCTGGAGATCCGCGGCAACCCGCTGCCCGATGGTGGCTTCGTCACCAGCTATGCCGACATCACCAGCTACAAGAACGCCGCACGCGAACTGCGCTCACTGGCCGATGCGCTGGAACACCGCGTAGCCGAGCGCACGCAGGATCTGGACGAAGCCCGCCGCGAAGCCGAACAGGCCAACCGCTACAAGACCCGCTTCGTGGCCTCGGCGGTGCACGACCTGCTGCAGCCGCTGAACGCCGCGCGCATGTTCGTGTCGGTGCTGCGCGGCAAGCTCAGTGACCCCGCACAGCAGCAGACCAGCGACCATATCGACGCCGCGCTGGCGGCGCAGGATGCGATTCTCAACAGCCTGCTGGATATCTCTCGGCTGGAATCGGGATCGTTGCAGGTCCGCGTGCGCGCTTTTGCACTTTCGCCTTTACTGGAAACCCTGGCGCGCGAGTTCGGCATCGCCGCACAGAGCCGCGGTCTGCAGCTTGACTGGGTGGACACCCGCGCGGTGGTGGTCAGCGACGAGGCGCTGCTGCGGCGCATCCTGCAGAACTTCCTGTCCAATGCGCTGCGCTACACGCCACGTGGGCGCGTGTTGATCGGCTGTCGGCGTACCGGCGACCAGCTGCGCATCGAGGTGCATGACCAAGGGCCGGGCATTCCGGAAAGCCTGCAGGGCGAAATTTTCGAAGAATTCCGCCGCTTGAATGACGGCGTGGAGCAGGAACGTGGCGCCGGCCTGGGCCTGGCCATCGTCGAGCGCATTGGTCGCCTGCTCGGCCACCGCATCAGCCTGCGTTCCACGCTGGGCAAGGGCAGCGTATTCGCCGTCAGCGTGGCACTCGGACGCGCCGACGAGGTGATTGCACCGCCGGCAGCGCCGGTCATCGCGACCGAACCGTCCGATGACAGCCCACTGCGCCAATGTCGGGTATGGAGCATCGATGATGACCCGCATGTCTGCGCGGCGACCCGTGCCCTGCTGGAACGCTGGGGCTGCCATGTGGAACTTGCCGACGGACCGCAGGGCGCGCTGGAAATCGCCAGCGCGTTGAACGTGCCGCAGCTGTTGCTGCTGGACGTGCGCATGGGGCAGTGGCACGGACCGGACCTGTATGAAGCGCTGTGCACGCTATGGCAGGCGCGGCCGCCGGTGATCCTGGTAACCGCCGAGCGCGATGATGCGCTGAAGGCGCATGCTGCCGAGAACGGTTGGGGCTTCCTGCTCAAGCCGGTGCGGCCACCGGCGCTGCGGGCATTGATGACGCAGTTGCTGTTGCGGCATCGCGGGTAAAGGTGCTGCACCATGCGAGGACCATCGGCCGCTCTTTGAGACGAGGCTGAAAAGCGATCGCCCCCATGGATAGAGGATGGGCATAGTCTGAACAGCAGACGAGCCATTGCCCTACTTACCACCGTTGCTGAAGATCAGAAAATTGCATGACCGGGCCAATCGGCCAGCCAGACCAGAGGCATTGATCGTGCCCGTTTCTCCCGTACCTCCTGCATTCACAAGATATTTCAGCCCGATCGTGGCGACGCTTCTCGGCCTTTGCTGCAGCGGATGCATCGATGGAAAATCATCGAAAGAAGATGGGAATCAACAGACAACTACGGAAGAAAGCAGCATCAGCCAGCGTCATCCAGACACAACAGAATCAGCCAACCCGCGTGGCCGCACCATATCGAATCAGCGCATTTCGGCGTCGGCCAGGAATAGTACGGAACGCACATCCGAGTACCTTCAGGTCGAGTCTGGATTCATGCAGAACAGAGGCATCTCAAGCCAGACTGCTGAAGACCTTCTGCGGTCCAGCCGTAGTACCTATGAAGCAATCGATCGCATGACCATCGACGCAGCATCCAGCCCGGATGCGCAGGACCTGGCCAAGCACTATCGATCGTCTCTCATGCGCGCAATGGATCAGAACGCCGTTCTTGAGCGCCTTGCGTGCGGCCTGAGCATATGCATTGGTATCGCTCGAGCCCGAAGCAATGCCGATCACCAGGCATGGGGCCAGAGGCTGGCGTCAGACCGATCGTCTCCCACATACAGCTACGCGGAAGTATCTGAGGGTATCGGTGCGGGATACGAGAACAGATTCATGTTCTCTACCGATCCGGAACTGAATTCGATCAGCGGAAACTGATCCAGGAAGCGGGACAGAATCAACAACGACCTGATACACGGGTCAATTCAATGTCCTGCCGCGATCAGCCATCCATCCCAGCGCGCGCATCACCTTCGGGCTCCAGCGCCTTCACCAACACTGCCGCTTGGGTGCGGCTGTGGCATTCAAGCTTCTTCAGGATCGCGGTGACATGCACCTTCACCGTGTTCTCGGCCAACCCCAGCTCATAGGCGATCTGCTTGTTGAGCAGGCCATCGGCCAGGCACAGCAGCACGCGGAACTGCTGCGGGGTCAGCTGGGCCAAGCGGCTGGCCAGCAGCGCGTCGGCCTCGGAACGCTCAGCCGCCATCGCCGGGAACCACAGGCCACCATCGAGTACCGCCTGCACCGCCTCGCCGATGGTTTCGGCCGGGGCCGACTTCGGGATGAATCCGGCGGCGCCGAACTGCTGCGCGCGGCGGATCACCCGCGGATGATCGTTGGAGGACAGGATCACCACCGGGATGTCCGGGTGCGAACCGCGAACGTGCAGCAACGCAGAAAACCCATGCGCGCCCGGCATGGTCAGGTCCAGCAGCACCAGATCCACATCGGGCTGTGCGTCCAACGCCGCGGCCAGTGCTTCGGCGCTGGCGACCTCGCGCACCTGCGCCAGCGGCAGGCTCTGCCGCAATGACTGCACCACCGCCGAACGCAGCAGCGGGTGGTCATCGGCGATCAGGATGGTGTATTCGCTCATGCGGCCATTGTACGGGCAGCAAACCGCATCCGCCGGGCATGGCCCGGCGCTACCAGGGCATCAGCGCCCCGCCGGCTCCACGCTGCTGCGCCAGGCATCGAGGAACTGGCGGCGCTTGAGCGCATCCAGGTAGACCAGCAGGCCGGGGCCGAGCTGGATCGGGCGGCGGCTGCGGCCGGGCGCTTCGTCGCCGCCTGCATCGCCGCGCACGATCGGCATCAGCCGCGCCTCGCGCGCGAGCACCTGCTGGCCGCGTGGCGACAGCAGGTAGTCGAGGAAGCGTCGCGCTTCCTGCGGGTGCGCTCCGGTGCGCGGAATCACCGCGGTACGCAGCACCACCAGCGTGTAGTCCTCCGGCTCGACGATGGCCAGCGGTGCGCCCGCATCGATACGCGCCTGTGCATACGAGCCCAGCACGTTGTAGACCAGCGACAACTGGCCGCTGGCCACCTGGTCCAGCAGCACGCCGGTGCGTTCCTCGCGCACCACCGCGTTGTCCCCCAGCGCGCCCAGCAGAGCGCCGGCGATGCTGCCGCGCTGGGCGTCCTGGGTCGCCAGCAGGTAACCCACGCTGCTGCGTTCGATGTCGTAGGTGCCGACCTTGCCGCGCAACGGCGTCCCTTCCGCACGCAGCAGGTCCAGCAGTTGTCGACGCGTGTGCGGCACTTTCGCGGCCGGCAGCCTGCGCGTGTTGTAGACCATCACCACCGGCTCGTAACTGATGCCGAACGCCTCGCCACGCCACTGCGCCCACGCCGGCAGCGCCTGGGTCTGCACCGAGCGGTGCGGCAGCGCGTGGCCGTCGTTGACCAGCTTGGTCTGCAGGTCCATGCCGCTGGAGATCAGCAGATCCGGCGACGCAGGTCCGGCGCGGTCATGCAGGTAACGCGCGTACAGGTCCTGGGTGATGATGTCTTCGTACACCACCTCGCTGCCCGGGTACAGGCGCTGGTAGTCGGCGATGACTTCGGCGAAGACCTCGATATCGGTGGTGCCGTGGATGCGCAGCTGTGCAGTGGCGGTGCCCTGTGCGGGAAAGCGGCGCACATCGCCCGGTGCAGCGAGGGCCGGCACGGCCAGCAGCAAGACAACAATGGCGGCGAACAGGCGGATCATGTGCTGCTCCGGGGCAGGCGGATGGTGGCGACCAGGCCGCCCTGCGGTCGATTGCTGAGATCGATCTGGCCACCATGGCTGTCGACCACCCGCTTGACGATGGCCAGGCCGAGGCCGGCACCGCCGGAAGGCGCGCCCTCGCCCCGTGCGAAACGCTCGAACACGCGTTCGGCATCCGCGGCGGCGATACCCGTGCCGTGGTCGGCGATGGTCAGCACGGCCTGCCCGCCCTCAGCGGTCAGCGCGATCTGCAAGGGACCATCGCCGCCATACTTAAGCGCGTTGTCGACCAGATTCTTGATGGCCTCGCGCAGCAGCAGCGCGTCGCCGTGCACCTGCACCGGCTCGGCCGTCATCGCCAGCTGCACGCGCGGGGTGGGCCCGGCCTGCGGCAGCGCTTCGTGCAGCGCCTGGTGCACGGTCTCGGCCAGGTCCACGGTGGCGAAGCGCTGCAGATGTGATCGATGGATCACGCTGGCATCGCTGAGCAGCTGGTTGAGCAGGCGGCTCATGTGAGTGGCATTGCGCTCGATCGCCAACAGGCTGCGCCGCATGTCCTGCGGATCGTCGTCGTCCAGCGCCAGTTGCGCCTGCGCACGCAGCGCGGCCAGCGGCGTGCGCATCTGGTGCGCCGCCTCGGCCATGAATGCACGCAGGGTTTCATTGCTGCTGGACAGGCGTTCCATGAAGCGGTTCAGCGCTGCCACCATCTGGTCCATCTCGCGCGGCACGCGCGCATCCAGCGGCTTCAGGTCGGACGGTTCGCGGCGTGACAGCTCGCGCTCGACCCGCACCAGCGGCCGGAACGCGCGATGCACGCCGAAGGCCACCAGTGCCAGCAGCAACCCCGACAACACGCCGATCGCCAGCAGCGCGCGGTTCACCAGCTCCTGTGCCACCGCTTCGCGCGCACGCCGGGTCTGCCCCACCTGCACCTGCACCTCGCCCTGCGCGGAGGCGGCAGCAAAGCTGCGGCCGACCACGACGAAACGCACGGTCTCGCCGCTGTAGGGCGCATCGAACAACTGCGGTTGCGTGCCCGGCCGACGCGGCGACGCGGGAAGGTCGCCGTAGCCGGTGATCAGGGTGCCGCGGCTGTCGGCAACCCGGTAGAACACGCGGTCCTCCGGCGCCATCGCCAGCAGGTCCAGCGCGGCATAGGGAAGGTCCACCTGCCACTGGCCGTCCACCAAGGCCACCGAATCGGCGATGGACAGGGCCGAGGACACCAGCAGATGGTCATAGGAGCGGTTCGCCGCGCGTTGGCCGTAATCGCGTGCAGCAAACAACAACGCCACCGCGAATACCGCCAGCAGCGCGCCGAGGTACAGCAGCAGCGTGCGCCGCAACGAGCCCGGTGCGGCGTTCGCAGCGCGTGCGTCAGCCATCGGCGTCGCCGCTGCCGTCGCTGGCTTCAAGCAGATAGCCGACGCCACGCACGGTGGTGATGCGCAGCGGGGCAGCCGCAAGCTTCCTGCGCAGGCGGCCAACATACAGCTCGATGGCGTTCGGGCCCGCTTCGTCATCGAAGCCGAACAGGCCATTGCCGATCTCATCCTTGCCCACGACCTGGCCGATGCGCCCGACCAGGATCTCCAGCAGGCGGTACTCGCGGTTGGGCAGCTCGATCGGTTCGCCATCCAGGGTCACCCGGTGCGCAGCGTTGTCGAACTGGAAGCCGCCGATCTGCACCACTTCGCTGGCCTGCCCGCGTGCACGTCGCAGCAGCACACGGCAGCGCGCTTCGAACTCGCGGAAATCGAACGGTTTGCCCAGATAGTCGTCAGCACCGACATCCAGCGCCTGCACGCGATCTTCGATGCCATCGCGTGCGGTCAGCATCAGCACCGGGGTGCTGTCGCCACGCTCGCGCATGCCGGCCAGCACACGCAGCCCATCCAGTTTGGGCAGGCCGATGTCCAGCACCACCAGATCGAAACTCTGGTAGCGCAGCACGCTGGCGGCGGCCAGACCGTCGGCCTGCCAGTCGACCGCGTGACCACTGCGGCGCATGCGCCGGATGATCGCATCGGCCAGGTCCGGATTGTCTTCGACCAGCAGCAGGCGCATGGGCGGGGGCGTGAGGGGGGAAACGAATGCTACCGCATGGCGCCGCTGCGCTCGCCGGGCCTGGCCCGGCGCTACCGATGCTGACCTGTTCCGCCGGGCGTGGCGGCGCCACCGGGTGCATCGTCGCGGGGTAGCGCCGGGCCAG